>NZ_PGCL01000006.1 GCF_004297185.1 Methanofollis fontis | reverse complement strand
TGAACAGCCGCCCGTTCAGGTGCATGTTCACCGCCCGCCCGCTGCGTGATCGTCCGACCGTGCCGATGGTGCGCCCGTCCCGCATGGACTGGAGCGCATGCTCATCAAAAAAGAACCCGCCGAGACCGTCGAGGACGCAGATCATCCGCCCCTCGAAAAGACCTATCCGGCCGATTTTTTTAAATCCCATCTTCGATACCTCCGGGAACGGTCTGCCGCTCCCTATGCCATTATAGGCACCAATATTATTTAAATGTTGCTACAATGTATCAACATTACAAAACTATAAGCGGAGTTATGTGCTACATTGTATCAATGGAACCATTCGACATGACGATCAAGAACTGCTATGAAGTGACGGAGAAGGTCGTCACCCCGCATGGGAACGGTGCCAAGGTGCTCGTCCCCCGGGGCTGGATCGGGAAGAAGGTGAAGGTGATCCTGATCGAGGGGCCCGACGAGTAATCCAGGGTCCCTATCGCAGCTGACTGCCCCGGAGGGGAGGAGCGACCGGCAGGGAGCGGGCGGGGGATGCCGACGTCGCCCGGAGGGGATGCTCGCCCATCCCCGGAGGGGGACCGTCGGGTCGAGCGGAGCACGGTGCCGGCGGCACGGTGTGGAGCGAGGAAGAGGTACAGCCGGCACGGCCCGAGGGGGAGCGAGGGCCGGGCGGGCGTCCGGTGCAGGTCAGCCTACGAACAGGCGGGCGATGGTCTGAAGCGAGCATGGGCGAGCAAAGACGAACGCCCGTCTTCACCAGGCGATCAGGTGTGGGTGTGCGCGCCGTTGCATTGCATGCGCACCGAATATCTGCTGGAAGGGAGGAATTAGAGACCGATCGTTTCCCCTTTTTTTACTCAAAAATTGTATTTCGGCGCAGCACTCAATGAGCCAGGATAAGGCCGAATACAGGGACGCCAGCGTTGCAGACGGCAATATGCCGATGGCCCCCCCCGCCCCTCGGGCAGCATGCTGACGGCGAGATCATAAGAAACGCATAAAAAGATTTATTTTCCCTGAATCCAAGGAGGGAGTGGTGACAAATCCCGGGCAAAATGTTGATCTTGACCCTCAAAAAATTGAGAAAAAGAAGGCAGGAAAAAGCCCCGTTTTTGTAATGGATTCCCCACGTGCTCTCCTTTATGCGATAGCCGGGATTCGAACCCGAGTTAGAGGCTTGGGAAGCCCCTGTCCTACCACTAGACTACTATCGCAGGTGCCAGATACTGTTCGCCGTGCCGGATTATAAAGGTTCTTTCATCTCCGGCACCCGCCTGAACGTGAGCACCATCGCCGCACCCCCCTCAGGACTGCCCGCCACCCGGTCATCGGCAACGATGGCCCCCCCATAACGCTCAAGGAGCATACGCGTGATCCAGAGCCCGAGCCCCTTCCCGCTCGCTCTCGTGGATTTTCTGACAAACCTGTTGAAAATTTCGGATTTCTGGTCGTCCGGTATACCCGGTCCATTGTCGGTCAGACGGACGATCACCAGATCACCCTCCCGTGCAACCTCGATCCAGACGGTCACATCAGGCCCGCCAAACTTCACGGCATTCCCGATCAGGTTGACGAACACCTCGGAGAGGAGGTCATCCGCCAGCACCACCTCGTCGGTGCCGCCATAGCGGATGTCCACCTCTGAAAACTGAGTCAGCTGCGCCCGGATCACCGGGTCGAGGGGCACGGGCTCGATGCTCGAGGTCCGCGTGCTCATGTTGCGGTAGGTGGAGACATTCGAGATGATCTCCATGCTCTGCCTGATGCCGCCGAGCACCTTGCGCACGATCGTATTCTCCTTTCCAGAGAGGGTTCTGACGAGCAGGCTGCAGTAGCCCATCGCAATGCCATTGGCATTGTTGATGTCGTGGGTGATGATGTCGAGATAGAGGTTCGCCTCCTCATTCGCCCGCTCCAGCCCCTCCCTCAAGGTCGCCCGCTGGACGGCAAGCCCCACCGTCTGCCCGATCGCCTCCAGCATCCGCCGTTCGGCCGGTGGAAACGCATACTCATCTCTGGACGCGATGGCCAGCACACCAAGCCATTCGGATCCGGCAGTGAGGGGGATAGATGCATATGAGAGGAAATTATCGGCGACATAAGCCGGAACCCCGTCCGGAGGATCATCGGAATACAATGGTGTATCCACAGGCCGATAGGCCTCAGCATCCGTGGGCGGAAGCCTCATGCCGGCGGGCTGGTGTTCGGCAACCCTGACCACCGGCCCCCCCACACCCTTCACCAGATAGACCGCCCCGCACTCAAATCCCGTCAGATCGAGCACCCCATCCAGAACGGCGTTGAGCGTCTCAGGAAGAGGGCGTATCGGCGAGGTGATCTCCGCCACCTCCGAGAGGATAGAGAGTTCCCGGTTCCGCTTTTTCAGCTCCCGCTCCGTCTGCTTGAGCGACGAGATATCTGCCAGAGAGAGGACGCTTGTATCGGTGCCCACGATCATCGCCACTGCTACCAGCGCATACCGTTCCATCCCCTGCCCATCGAGCACCCGACCCTCATAGAATGACGGGGGGCCCCGGGGATCCTGACGGCGTTTCTGGTGATATCGCCATGCCGTTTCGGCGATCGGCCCCTTGAAGATCGTATCCCATGCATTCTTACCGATCAGGTCACCGGGATCGTAGCCGAAGAGGGGCAGAAACTGTGAGTTTGCACGCGTGATCCGCCCCTCGCCGTCCAGGATCATCGTCGCCGCCCCTGTCGCCGAAAAAATGGCGCGATATAGATTTTCCGAACGTTTCAGGTCGTCTGAATACTGTTTTCCGCGGATGATCCCCCACAGTCCACTCATCAGCAGCGAGAGCTGCCTGACATCGCTCCCATCATATGCATCCCCCTTGTTGATCACCCCGGCGACCGCCACAATCCGCTGCCCCTCCATGACAGGAACTATCATGCAACGGTGGACCGCCGGATGACCGGGAGGAAGGGCATTCTTGAGATCCATCTGCTCCTGGAAATTATTGACAAGAACGGGCCTCCTGAGTCTGATCACCTCCCGGTACATGATGTTCTCATCCACCGGGGAGGGGTTCTGCTGTATCCGGACACCGTTGCGGGCGTCTGCCGCCCCGTCGGTCCACGACCGCATCGTGATCACCTCTTTGCTCTCGTCGAGCACAGCGAAATACCCCTGCTCACTCCCGGTCAGGGCAACACCCGCCTTCAGGGCATAGTCGGTGATGTCACCGACCGGAGCGTCATACATCGTATTGAGTGTCTGGAGCACCTCAAGCCGCCGCTCGTTCCGGCGAAGCTCCTCTTCCGCCGCCTTCTGCCGCGTGACCTCCCGACCATAGACATTGGCATAGCACTCGCCGGGCACCGGGACGATCGAGAGCACATGGGTCCGACCCTCGCCCGAGATCTCGATCTCGGCCCGCCGACCGCTCTTCAGCACTTTCCTGGCGGCATCAACGACTGTCGGAGAGAGGTGCATCCCATCGCGGTCATCCCACAGGACATTCAGAGAAAAGGCCGGATCGTTCGCAGAGAGAAGCGTGCCGCCGGGTTCGATCCTGAGCACGGGATCCGGGTTCTGTTCAGTGAAGTCTGCAAGGGCGCGCATCGTGCGTTCGTCATCCTTCTGGCGGCTGATATCAATGAGGGTGCAGGTGATTCGTCCCTCGGGGAGCAGACCCGGCACAATCCGAACACAGAAAATGCTGCCGTCTCGCTTTGTCAGCTTCCCTTCGATCTCCTGGAGATCATCTCCCTGCCTCAGCATCTCCGAAACCTCTCGCCCGGCTTGTGCATCTGCAAACAGGGAGGAGAATATGCGACCGATAACATCCTCCGGATGAAAACCGATCATCGCCGCAGCGGTGCGGTTGATATCGGTCACCGTCATCCGCTCCTTATCGACGATGAGAAAACCCACCCCCCCGTGCTGGAAGATGCCGGGATAGTCGCGTGCCAGCGCCGTCACCCGCTCGGAGAGCACCGCAAGGATGAGCGAGATGGCGACCGTCACCAGCATACGCAGAATCCCCTCAACAAAGGTGGTCGAAAATCCGTAAAACACCAAGATGATCAGGGAATAGATCACCGCAAGGGCGATCACCACATACATGCCCCGCCAGCGGTACCACAGGACGGCGAGAATAACCGGCACATACAGAAGATGCCCGATGACCACGGTCACCCCGGTTGCCGCCGCCCATGCCGTCATGGCCAGCGCTCCCGCTGCGGCGACAGAGAGCAGAATCGCCTTCTGTCGATCCGATCCGCTGATGAGGGGGCGCTCAGACGTCATCAACCGGTGCCTATGGGTGATCCGTTCATTTCAGACGATATATATTTCGGTTTTGTTCTGCCGTCAGGCTTAAGACCTCAGACCGGGAATATATAATCAGCACTGTCTGGTGCTGGCTGCTGTAAGTCCGACGTGCCGAACGGCACTGCCCGGAGTGGCTCGGGATTACAGAAAAGTCAGTAGTTCATACTGCTCTTTTCTGGACTTACGCTGTCTATTTAGAGGTAGAACATGGCACGAATGCATGCACGGCGGAGAGGCAAGTCCGGCTCTGTCGCCCCATACCGCACCGAATCACCCGAATGGTGCGGGATGTCGGCGGACGAAGTCGTCAAGACCGTTGTCGATCTCCGCAAAAAAGGCAAATCCAGCAGCGAGATCGGATTTATCCTGCGCGACAAGTACGGCGTACCCGATGCGAAGCTTGTGACCGGCAAGAAGATCGGTGAGATCCTCAAAGAGAACGAGCTCGAACAGGATATCCCCGAGGACCTCCGCAACCTGATCGCCAAGGCGCTCGGGATGCGCAAGCACCTCGCCGAGAACAGAAACGATATCCACAACAAGCGGCAGCTCCAGCTCACCGAGTCCAAGGTGCGCCGCCTGGTGAAGTACTACCGTTCGAACGGACGGCTCGAGAAGAGCTGGACCTATAAGCCTGAGACTGCTGAGATTCTCCTCTCCAGATAAGCCATGTCCATTCAGGCCGCAGCCGCACAGGTCGCCAAACAGATCCTCGCCACCGACTTCGTCGAGGTCTATGCCCACCACGATGCCGACGGCATCGCCGCAGGCTCGATCCTCTGTCAGGCGATGCTCAGGGCGGGCATCAGGTTCAGGCTGCGGATCCGGCAGGGGATCGAGAGCAAGGACATCATCCATCCAGAATCGACCCTCCTGTGCGATTTCGGCTCTGGAATCACCGATCTCCCTGATAGCGTGATGGTCGTCGACCACCATGTCCCGGCATTCAAGGGCCCATTCCATGTCAACCCCCGGTTATGCGGGATCGACGGTGAGCAGGAACTCTCGGCGTCGGGGACGGCATACATCGTGGCGCAGGAGATGGGCGACAACCGCGACCTCGCAGGTGCCGCCATCCTGGGCGTCTTCGGCGACGGGCAGACGTTCACCGGCATGAACCGTGAGATCCTCAACGAGGGCATAGCAAACGGCTTCATCGTCCCGGAACGGGGACTGCTTCTGAACGGTCAGAACCTGCGGGAGGCGCTCGAGACGGCGGTCAACCCCTATATCTCCGGCATAAGCGGGAATAGCGAAAAGATCACGGATATCCTGGAGACGGCGACCGGCGAGGAGGAGGTCAAGAAAGATCTCCTCCTCTCCCTCCTCCTTCTGGAAGGGGGCGAGGACGCGGACCCCGCGGTATTTTCACGGATCTACGGTGAACGCTACCGCCTTGAACGGGAGGTGATCGGGGACGCCCGCACGATGGCGGCGGTCATCGACGGTTGCGGCCAGAGCGGGCGGGGCGGGTGTGCGGCAGCGGTCTGCATGCGCGCCCCCGATCTGGTGGAGGAGGCGACCGGAATTGCGGCCGCCTTCAGGCGACGGGTGGTCGCCGCCCTCACCGCAGCCAGCCGGAACGGCCAGATCTATACCGTGGAAGACGCCTCCGCCGCAAGCGGTGTTGCCGACTGTCTCGCCTACGACATCAGGCAGACCGGGGCCGTGGCGGTGATCGCCCAGAACGGCGACTGCTGGCAGGTTTCAGCCCGCTGTCCGCGGGGGGTCGAGGTCGACCTTGAGGAACTGATGCGCACCCTCGCCGCCAGAACCGGCGGGACAGGAGGGGGCCACCACACCAGGGCCGGAGCCCGCATCCCGCTCGATCGGATCGATGAGTTCAGGGAGGGTTTCTCAAAGGCGGTGTCCGCATGATCCGGATCACCGGCGAGATCAGCACCGCCAGCATCGACGCCGGGCATATTGCGGCGGCACTCGCACCCGACAACCTCACCGGAATGACGACAGGGGCAGAGGCCGGGAGGGTCGTCACGACGATCGAGTCCGGCGCCCTCCGCTCAGTGACCGCATCGGTGGACGACTACCTGATGAACCTGGCGATCGCAGAGGAGATATGCGGCCTGAATATGGCAGAACAAACTGGAGAAGAGAACCCGGTGATTAAATCAAAGTAACTGGTGAATCCATGGCAAAGAGAAAACAGGTTGGAAAAAGAGTCGAGGGCTGGAAGGCCAAGTCCTGGTACAAGGTCTATGGTCCGGAAGCCTTCGGCAAGGCCCATATTGGGGACACGATCTCTGCCGACCCCTCCAAGGTGATGGGGCGCGTGATGCAGACCACGCTCGGTGAGATCTCGCAGGACTATTCAAAACAGCACATCAAGATGCGTTTCAAGGTGAACAATGTGGCAGGCGACGCCGCATACACCGAGTTCGTGGGGCATGAGATCACCCGCGACTATATGCGCGGCCTGGTGAAGCGGAAGACCTCCCGGATCGACACCATGATCCTGGTGCCGACCAAGGACAACAAGAAGGTCCGCCTCACCATCTCCTGCTTCACGATCAACAGGGCAAACATCTCGCAGGCACACGCCATCCGCGAGACCATCACGAATGTTGCCAGGGGACAGGCGGCAGAGATGTCATTCGACGAGTTTTCCAAGGCGGTCGTCTCGGGCGACTGCGCCAAGGAAGCCTTCAAGATGGTCAAGACGATCTTCCCGGTCCGCCGGGTTGAGATCATCAAGAGCAAGGTCGAGACTCCGGTCGTAATGGCCTTTTAATCTTTTTTTTTACGTCTCATCTGCTGTTCCTTCATCTCCCCTGATTGACAAGACTCATAAGGAATCGGAATCAGAGTGTAACTGTTCCATGGAGAGTGGGGTTCAGGACTGGCTCCATCAGTGTTCTCTCCCTGACGGCACCGAGCTGCAGGAACATACCCTGAAGACCGGGAATAATATCATCATCGGGGATCGCTGCAGGATCGATTACGGGCTGAAAGGGAAGGATATCATCGTCTGCGAATTATGCACCCTCAACGGGAGCGTCGTCGCCGACGGCGATGTCAGGATCGACAACTGGTGCGAGATCAACGGAGACGTGATCGCCGGAGAGGACGCCTTCCTTGGCGAGGGTGTAAAGATCCATGGTCGCCTGATCGTGCACGGCGATCTTGATATCGGCGACAACGTCACGATCGATCGGGGATTTGAGGCCAAGGGCTGGATCTCGATCCGAAACCCGATGCCGGTGATCGTCTATCTGCTTCTCTATGTGATGACACTCCTGAAGATCGAGAACCCCGATGAGATCGACAGTGCACTCGATGAAATCTTCGAAGAAGAGGATATGAGTGACGAATCACCACTGATCATCCCACCGGGGTCAGAAATGAACATGAAGGTCTTCTCGATCCCGGCACCGACGCACATCGGCGATCATTGCCGCCTTCACGGCAATATCAGGGCGCAGACAGTGGAGGTCGGCGAGGACACGATCATCTTCGGGAGCCTCCGGGCGGGCGGGGCGATCGGGATCGGTCGGCGGACGCAGGTCCACGGGAATGTGGAGGGAGGGGGCGAGGTGACGGTGGCCCCCGCCGTCCACATCCTCGGCGACGCCGCCGGACTCTCTCTTGCCCTCCATGAGGAGGCGCTCGTGGAAGGGATGATCAGGGCGCCTCGGGGTGTCAGAATTGAACGGGGATGAACGGGCATGATTGCAGCAGATATGCTTGAACTACAAGAACTCAGATTTGTCGAGGGATCATATGCCGATCTGGCCGATCCGGCATCTGCGGAGGCGATCCTCCGGTGCTGCCCCGAGGAGGGGCGGTTGTGCGTGGATGAGAACGAGGATCTCCTTGCCGTTGCCTTCAGGCAGGGGGAGCACTGGACCGGAGCGAACTTTCTCTTCCACCCACCCGATCCGGCGGTGATCGATCTGTTCGCCGAAACGGAGGGCGAGATCTATCAGGAGAAACGGGAAGACTGGCACCGGGCCCTCAGGGAGTATTTCAGCCTCTCCATCTCCCGGGACGTGAGACCGGCCTTCGAGGACATCCCGCCAGACCGGGTGGAAAAATGCAGATCCCTCCTGCATGAGGTGTGGGGTGAGCGGAACGGCGAACGCTGCCTGGACTGTTGCTGCGGTTCCGGGATCGGCGCCATCGCCCTGCGCTCGATCGGCATGCGACCGCTCGCATATGACCATGATCCGGCCCTCCTCTCTCTTGGGCTGGAACGCGGGAGACTTCAGCCTGAAGAGACCGCCTGCATCGATGCAACCGTCGTCTCGACATATTTCAGCCCTGCCCCCTATGGGGCCGCCTTTATGCTCGGGACGATCCGCTCATTTGATCAGGAAATCTGGGAGGGGATCACCGCCGAACTCCTCTACCTCGCCGGCGACGTGCTCATCACCACGGCAACCGAGGAGGAGATCAGGGACGTGGCAGGATGGTGCCGGGATGCCGGGCGCTCACCAGAGGTATGGGAGAATGAACGCGACGCCCTCTATGACCGCTGGGTCTGCCGGGCCTGAACCGATCCACTATTTTTAAACGACGACCCTGTAGAGAAAAAAAGAGCGATATGCCCCGGTGCAACCATGCACAGGGGACTTATATCGTCGGATCAAATTTTTTCAGGCGGTACAGGAGGGCTTCAGCGGGCGGGAGGTCATCGGCATGCCGGGCCAGAAGACCCCGCAGATCCTCCTCCCCACCGAGGAGTTTTCTGGCGTCGAGACCGTCCCCTGTTATTTTTCCCATGAAGGGCCCGTGACCATTCCCACCTACACATTCACATGCCATTGCTATCCCCTGCCATTCAATCATACGCACCCAATGCCATATAAATATTCCCATAAAAAATGCACCCCATTTACTCGAAAATATCAGATCGGATTCCTATTTGTGGACATACACCATAAACAGACATCTCAGCGAATAAAAAGAGAAGAGGTCTCAGACCCCCATTTCAGAATATAATGGCAGGAAGAGCGTGGCCGATCTGCACCCGCCAGCAAAACATTAAATATCAATTCATAAAATCGACAACAAATATAAATAGATTTGCCATGACCGATAAAATCAATCTGCGCAATTATCAGGATAAAATTATCAAATTTTCCCCCGTTTCGGCCAGGCGCCAGAAGAAGGCGCGGGGAGACATTACCTCTCCCCGGGCACGGCGCAGTCGATCTCTGCAAGGATCTGGAGGGGATCGTCCATTTTTTTGACCAACCGGCGGACGAGAAGCAGGCGCTCCACACCGATGAAATGGCGGGCCATCACCTTCGCAAGGTCGGAGAGCTCGATATGACCCTTCTGCCGCCTGACCAGGTGGTGCTCAAGGAGCACGGGGAGGACCGGTTCCAGCGTGCCGACCATCGATGCCTCCGCCCGTTTGATAGCACCCTCATCACCCCGGCAGACCACGGCATTCGCGGCAAACTCCTCCGAGCTCCCCTCGATCCCGTACTCCGGGGCCACCTCCTCCATCCTCCCCCGCAACAGGGCGATCGCCATCTCCTCCTCGGTCACCTTCGAGGTCCGGGAATAGGTGGCGCCGGGTTCGGCAAGGATGACTACCCGCCCCTCATCATGGAAATCAGGCCGTCCCGCACGGCCGAGCATCTGGTTGAACTCCTGGACGCTGAGCCATTTGATCCCCATCGCCAGTGCATCGAAGATCACCTGTGACGCCGGAAAGTCCACGCCCGCCGCCAGGGCGGCCGTCGTCACCACACAGGCAATCTTCTGGGACGTGAAGAGATCCTCCACATGACGGCGCTCCTGTGCTGTCAGGCCCGAATGATAGGGACGCGCCACGTTGTTCCCGAGGGCGTCGGCGAGGGTGTGACACCGCGCCCGCGAGTTGGTGAAGACGATCGTCTGCCCCCGGTATCCCTTCGACGACCGGCGCCCGAACTCCTCGCGCACCATCGATTTCACGTACTGGAGCTTCTTTTTCTTCTCGCAGAAGATCAGGTGCCGCTCCAGCGGTACCGGACGGCTGTCATAGCGCACAAGCCCTGCCCCGAGTTTTCGGGCCAGCACCCCCGGCGATCCGATGGTCGCCGAGAGATAGAGGAACTGGGCATTGGGGGAGGTGTGCTTGATCCGGGCGATCAGACCGTCAAGCCGGTGCCCCCGTTCCGGTTCCTCCAGGTTCTGGACCTCATCGATGACGACCGTCCCGATATTCTTCAGGCTCCGACCATTCCTGAAGACGGTGTCCATCCCCTCATATGTGCCGACGACGATCTGGGCCCGCGTACTGCGCTCACCCACCGGCCGGGTCTCCGGGAGGTTCAGGCGGCTTGCTCCGATCTGGAGGGAGACCGAGGCGATGTCCTTATATCGTTCCCTGAAACGGAGGAATTTCTGGTTTGCAAGGGCGACAAGCGGGACAAGGAAGAGCAGGCGCCCCCTCCCCTCAATGAGATTTTTCAGCCCGGCCATCTCGCCCACAAAGGTCTTCCCGCTGGCCGTCGCCGAGACCACCAGCAGGTGCTGCCCCTCCAGGAGCCCGGCATTCACCGCGAGCTGCTGGACCGGGGTGAGATACTCCACACCCGAGGCCCGTGCGAACTCCTGCGGGACGGCGATATCGCCGATATGACTCGTCTCAATCGGGCGCGAGGCCTCCAGACGGTCGAAGATCGTCTGCGTGCGATCGCGCTGGTCGGGCTGGAGGAGGGCGAGCACCCGGTCCACATCACGGTAGGATTCGAGCAATGCCCGCACATGCCCGCTTGACCGGTCGCCGAACCTTCCGAGATACCCCATCTCACGCCTGAGTTCGCGTTCTGCACAGTCCATGCAGATCTGTTCCCGGCCGAAACGGGCAGTGTTCTTTTTCTTGAGCGGCGTCACCCGATCCTCGAGGAGACAGATGCGGCAGAGGGAGGCCTTCGCAGGGGCGATCTGGAAGTCACCAAGAAATGCGTTGAGTGCGGGGTCATCGGCGGTGACCCGCACCTCGTCCTGCCGGAGGATTTCGATCAGCCGTTTGGTCGGGACGTTTGAATAGTTCCGGCGCCCCGGGCGACGTATCTTCAGATCGGTCGGCCTGTATCCACGCGATGAGCGGGTGAGCGAGAACACCCCCGTCTCACGCACATTTCGACCGTCAAAAAGGATCAGTTTATAGGTGCCCCGTTGCGGGACGAGAATGACCGTCATGGGATGATAAGATCATGGATAACATAATTCAGGCCGGCAGTTTCCAGTCTCTTGAGAAAATCGGTGAACTCTTCATCAACGATGAGGATGGCGCACTCCACGCCATGGAAGGCGGCCTCGATCACACCCTCACGGGAGCCAAAGGAGATATCAGCCTCTCGACCTGCCGCCCGCAGGGTGACCGCCGCCTCAAGACCGGCGATCCCGACGACATCCACACCGTCCAGGACCTGGAGGAGGCCGTCCAGGTCCACCTTCCGCGATCCCCCACGTTCGATCCGCGGCACCTTGAGGACGTGCACGCTCCCCTCGGTATGATCGATGAGCCCGCTCAGTCGGGCAATCCCGACGTCGGATCCGGCTTCCGCATCGGCGATCACCTCGCCCATTGCGCTCTGCTCATCTTTTCCTGCATACAGCCAGCCGTCCTTCATATACACGCCCGCCCGATCCCCGACCTTCAGGGGTTCGGCGGCGATGGCGGGCCAGACCCGCACCTTCTGGATCACATCGCGCGTGACATGGCGGGCATAGGACTCCAGCACCTCGGCGGTGGAGAGCACCCACTCGATACCCTCCTTTGTCACCTCGTAGCGGCCCCGCCCATAGGCGGAGATATATCCGTCCTCAGCAAGTTCCCGAATATACTCGGAGACCGCCTGCGGGGTGACCCCCATCTTCTCGGCCACCTCCTGCTGGCGGACCGCCGGCTGGTGCTCGGCCACCTCGACAAGGATCTGGAAGCGGGTGATCTCCCGCTTGCTCCTCAGGAGCGTGGAAAGGGGATCCTCATCTGGTGGTGTCGGCATGGATCAGTCCCTGGCCCTTCACATCCATATTCGGCATCCTCTTTGAGAGTGCCTTGATGTAAAGTGGTGAAACACCCAGTCTACGGGCAATGTCCGCAATCGAGGAGTTTCCGGAGCCCAGTTCCCCCTCAACACTGGTAACGAGCGTACGCAGATGTTCGTCGGTCGACAGCGCCACATAGATCAGATCGGCGAGATCGGTCATTGAACACTGGAAGTTCGCCCGGAAGGTACCATAGGTTGTCCGGAACTCCTTGCACGGCCGCTCACCCGGTTTCGGCATCCGCCACTGCTCCTCAATCAGATTCCCTTTTCGGAGGATCGAGAGGCAGGGGGCGACACAACCGCCGCCGCACTCCTCGGTAAGCTCTTCCTCGGTCATCCAGTTCTTGTTCAGAAGTTCGTACATTTGCTTGAATTTCGGATTGGTAAAAGTGAGCAGCAGAGGCACGAGTTCAACGGGATCGTTCACTATTCGAATATGCCCAGTCACGCAAAAACCCTATTTATATATCGCTCTATGAGCCAATAAACATTTGCAGGTTGCACATGCAAAACAGCGGAACAATCGTCATCCGGGGAATTGTGCAGGGCGTCGGATTCAGGCCGTTTGTCTATGCGCTTGCCGAAAAATACGGCATATCCGGCTGGGTAAAGAATCTCGGGAGCCGGGTGGAGATCGCCGCTGCCGGTGCGCGCTTTTCTGAGTTTCTTCAGGCGGTATCAACAGGCACCCCACTCTCGGTGATCGACTCGGTGGAGGTGCTGCCGCTCGACGAAACACCGGCGGACGGTTTTGTGATCCGACAGTCGGCAACAGGCGCCCTCGACGGCATGATCCCCCCTGATGTCGCCGTCTGCGAGGAGTGCATCAGGGACATCACGACACCGGGGGGGCGCTACGAGGGCTACTGGGCAACATCTTGCGTGAACTGCGGCCCCCGCTACAGCATCATCCGGACCCTCCCCTACGACCGGGAACGCACGGCGATGGAGGATTTCCCGATGTGCGGCGCCTGCGACGCGGAATACACCGATCCCGCATCCCGGCGCCACCATGCACAGACGATCGCCTGCGCTGCCTGCGGCCCCTCCCTCTCCCTCCTCGACGGAGGGGGGGCGGCGATCACCTGCACCGATCCAATCTCCAGAGCGGCGGAACTCCTTGATGCAGGAAAAATACTGGCAATCCGCGGCATCGGCGGATTTCACCTCTCCTGCATTGAAGAAGCAGCAGAGACCCTGAAAAGACGCCTCGGCAGGACCGAACAGCCCCTGGCCGTCATGGTCCCGCCTGATGCGGTGGAGCATTATGTCGTCCCCACCGAGGGGGACCGCGAGATGCTCCAGAACCGCATCCGCCCGATCGTGGTGATCCCGAAATGCAGCCCAACCGCTCACACCGGCATCTCCCCCCTGCATACCATCGGGGTGATGCTCCCGTACACCGGTCTCCACCACCTCCTCTTCTCCCACCTGCGACACGACCTCCTGGTGATGACCTCGGCAAATATGCCGGGGACGCCGATGGTTACCGCCACCGATGAGGGCGTCGCCCGCCTGCAGGGGCAGGTCGACGCATTCCTGGTGCACGACCGGGCGATCCAGAACCGCTGTGACGATTCGGTGATGCGGGACGGCTATATCCTCAGGCTCTCAAGGGGTATCGCCCCCAAACGGATGGCGATCGATCTCGGTGACCGCTGCATCCTCGGGGTCGGCCCCGAGTTGAACAGCACGACGACGATCTACCGGAACGGGTTTGCGGTCACCTCCCCGCATGTGGGGAATGTGAGAAACCCCCAGACCCTCGCCTACCTGCAGGAGACGGTGGAGAAGATCGGCGCCCTGCTCGGGGCGGAGTTCGAAGTGATCGCCCACGATCTCCATCCCCGTTTCCTCTCGACGCGCTATGCCCATGAACTCGCCGCGGAGTGCGGCGCCGAACTCGTGCCCGTCCAGCACCACCGCGCCCATATCGCTGCCGCCACCCGGGAGGAGTGTGTGGGCATCGCCATCGACGGCGTGGGTTATGGCGACGACGGCACGGTCTGGGGCGGCGAGGTCTTCGCAGGAGCGTCACCGGATCTCGAGCGGATCGCCCACCTGGAGTGCGTCCCGATGCCGGGCGGCGACCTCGCCACGCGCTATCCCGAACGGATGCTCTACGGCATCCTCCCAACCGGGGAAACCCTCGATCTCCTCAGTGCTCGCGGCTGGGGTGAGATCGAAGGCGGCGTGCTTGCGCGGCAGGTGGAGCGGGGAGTGAATGTGGCGATGACGAGCAGCGCCGGCAGGGTGCTCGATGCCGCATCGGCACTGCTCGGGATCTGCCGGGAGCGCACCTTCGACGGCGAACCGGCGATGAAACTGGAGTCGGCGGCGGTCGGCGGGCGGGCCGAAGACTGGAACCTCTCGTTCGGGACCGACGACGGGTGCCGGACCCTGCTGACATCCGACCTGCTGCAGAGGGCGGCAGAGGCGCAGAGGGCGGGAGTGAACCGCCCAGATATCGCCGCATCGGTGCAGCATAACCTCGCTCGCGGCATCGCCACACTCGCCGTCGATGCCGCCCATGAGCGGGGCATCAATACGGTCGCCCTCTCAGGCGGCGTGGCGATCAACCCGGCGATCCGGGGGACGATCCACGCCTGCATCAGGGATGCCGGGCTTCGTTTCCTCATGAGCACTGAGTATCCGCCAGGTGACGGCTGCATCTCCTTCGGGCAGTGCGTGTATGCGGCTGCACTGCTGGACCGCTGAAACGGTCACCACATCCCCGGCATCGCAGTCCGGCGACGGATATTGCGCAAAAACATGTTGAGCACCCGTATCTGTTTTTCAAGATGAGTGCGGTCGATACGCCGGCGGTCCAGTTCTTCGTCAACGATGGCATTGACCCGACCGGCCCATACAGCGGCATACTCGCTCAGACCGCCAGCCTGATATGGATGCAGACTCTCAAAAACCGTCTCAAAAAAACAGATTTTGTCGGAAAAGAGGTCGTCCACCGCCGATCTGATCCGGTCCCGCATCAGATAGCGCATCGAGAGGGGGCCGACACTCACCCGCCCGACCGGTTCACCGTCCTCGTCAAATCCGCCATAGAAGAGGGAGGGGATGGCACCGTCCTGACCCCAGTGTGAAGCGAGCATCCGGTTCACCGAGAGCAGGGCGGTGCGATCGGCAACAAAATCAGAGAGGGCATATCGTTTTGTCGGTACGATCAAAAATTCTACACCATTTGGATGGCCATTTTTCCGGAATAGTGCCTTGAACCGGGTTTGATGGGGAGCGTCACCGATGAGGCAGATGTTCCCGGCAAGAGAGGGCGCATCAGGAGAGAGATTGCCAGTTGCATACTCGTTCGCCTTTGCGGTGGCAAAGGCACGCCGCACATCGATGATCAGGGCTGCGAGTGTGCAGGAAAGATCATATGCGCTCGGACGACCCGGATAGAGATGCGGAACAGAAAACCAGACATCCAGCCAGGGTTTCTGAAAAAGCGTCGGCTCAGTCGGATACAGATCAACGTCCCCCGAAGGGGATTGCCGGGATAATCAATAAAGTTTGTGCCTGCAATCCCCCCCCATCAACAATCGCATACCCGCGGAAAACCAGCACCGTTCAAATATCGATACAGATACCGGAATTATACGAAAATAAGGGGTCGCCACCCTCCAGCACCCCATCAGGAGGGCACGATGCACCGTCGTAGTTACCAGGGCGAGTTACACCCCCCCACAGCACCGAACACAAAAAAGGGATAGGATCAGGCCGATTCCTTCCGGGAAAATGCCAGGCCCACAGAGAGTGCGAGTGCGGATGCAGGAAGGGCGACCATAAGGGGGTCCACCACGGGCCAGGGCATCGGAAGCAGGCTTGACACACCAAAAAGTGCGTCGGAAAGACCGATAACCGCGGACTCCTTCAGGTGAACAAACACGGTCCAGAAAAACCAGACCACAGCACCGACAAAAAGGCTCCATTTTGCCGCCCTCCCTGAAGGTTGTCGGGAATACAATGCAAGGGCGTATGCCGGCAGGAAGGCGGAAGCACAGAGCCCCATGAACATTGCCGTAGCCCGCGCGATGATACTCCCCGGCATCACATACGCAAGCAGGACCGAGACAAGGATCATCACGAGCGTCCCCACCTGCACCCCGACCATCGAGGCCGTTCCGCCGCGCCAGGTCCGCCAGATGTCAAAACCAAGAGCGGTGCCCATCGTATGGAAGAGAGAACTCAGCGTGGACATGGCGGCGGCAAGCAGGGCAAGCATGAAGATGGTGACGAAGATATCGGGCATACTGGCATTGATGAAATTCGGAATGATGGTGTCGATATTACCGCCTGTCGCCGCCTGAACAGCGATCTCCCCCGACGCCTGGTAGAACCAGACATTGGTAAGGGCACCCACCGTGAAGGCGACACCGGTCATCATCAGGATGAACGGACCCCCGATCAGGACGGCACGGTTGAGGGCCCGGCCGTCCCGGACCGTCATGAAGCGCACGGCAAGCTGAGGCTGCGCCAGAACACCGATGCCGACACCGAGGACCAGGGTCGTGATCAGGGTGTACCAGATAGGCGATCCGGCAGACGGCATGGAAGTCCAGCCCGTCATCCCCGCTTCAGCCAGATTTTCCGGGACCAGAGGGGCCAGCGCTTCCAGCGCACGGTTCCCCGCCGAGATACCGCCGAGAGAGATGTAGGTGAGAACAATGAGGACGCTCATCCCGACAAACATGATCGACCCCTGAAGGGCATCGGTGTACATGACGGCGATCAGGCCGCCCAGAACCACATATACGGCGACGATGACAGCGAATACAAGAAGTGCCGTCTCGTAGGGGATCAGGAGGGTGCTGGTGATGAACTGCGCCCCGCCAATCAGGATTGCCGCAGTATAGAGCGGCATACCGACGGCAATGACAATGCCGGCGGCATATTGAAGGGCGGGCGACCCATAACACCGGCCCATCAGGTCAGGGAATGTGACCGCATTGAGGCGTTGCCCGATTTCACGTGTTTTCTTCCCGAAAACGACAAAAGCGATGAAAATACCCACTCCGATGTTCAGGACAGTCAGCCAGATCATCCCCATGCCGAGCTGTGCGGCAGCCCCCCCGAAGCCGATGATCGCCGAGGTGGAGATGAAGGTGGCGCCATAGGAGAGGGCGAGGACCACCGGATGGATCTGCCTTCCCGCCACCATATAGTCGTCATGCCCCCTCGTCCGCCGGTAGCCGAGATAACCGAGGCCGATGATCGCCACCAGATAGAGCAGGGTCACGGCTGCGAAGGTAGTGGGGTTAACCGCCACCTCGATCCCCCCCGACGCCGTTGTTCCAGTTCAGAAGACCGTACACTACACATGCAAGCGCAAAACCCAGCGCAAGCAGATATCCCATCCATATACCGGGGTCGGATATACCAAACATGATCAAAACCCACCTCCCGGTCCAGCAGACCGGTTCACTACAGGGGAACGCAGCAAAAAAGCCGGTTCCCTACCTAAATATGTGGAAAAACACGGAAAAGGCGCACCCGCATCTCCATTGACACACCCGTGAGGCGATCATGCAGGTGCAGGGCATGGCACGGAATAGGCAGAACCGGAATATATAGATTTCTCGCCACATCCGATCCATCCGATCAGTGCCAAGGTGCGGGGAAAAACAGATTTTTACCGGAAATACGCTGGCAGAGATGCAGAAAAGGGAAAAATCGAGACCGAAAAAAGGCATCCTGCCGGCACCACACCCCCATAAAAAGCCTTAATTACCCCTCTGCCCCATCCCCGTCCCGGAGGTAAAGGGAGCATGCAGTGCACAGCATATGCGCACCTCAGCGGTGATAAACTGAAACGTCTGCAGGAGATGGAGAAAGAGTTCGGGACGATCCTTGTGGCCTTTGAACAGGTCCCGGCGGTCGCCCACCTTTCTGAGAGTGAACTGGAGGAGATCAGGGGCGAAGAGAAGAAGATAGGCAAGATTTTGATCGCATACGAGCGATAGGGAAACCACACACTCTTTTTCACGGCAACCATGCAGTCAGAGGACGTGCCGCCCCCCACTCCCACACCAGACCGGGCATTGTTCAGAAGAGAACGTCAACGCACCTCGCGGATGAGGATCTCATAAAATCGGTCGCGGGCCTCCCGCTCGAGCCAGGGGCAATGACCACAGTTTTCCAGCAGGATGAACCTGAATTCGTCGATGACCCGCGACAGGGGGCCCGCCACCCCCGCTGCAGGGTGGGGATCATAGTCGCCGTGGACTGCAACCACAGGGCAGTGGACCTGCCCGCAGATCTCCAGCAGTCGCCCGTTCCGCCGCATCTCCCGGGCTTCCGCCCACACCCTCCTGTGCACCTCCCCGTTTACCCGGACAGGGACGGCATCCCGACCCCCCTCATCGGGAGGGAGGGGATGGAAGGTATCCGCCTTTGCCATGAGAGCGCCGAACCGGGCAAGCACCGCATCATCGTCCGTCGCCGGATCGGAGATGGCGGCGAGGAGGCGTTTCGTCTCCGCCTGCTCTTCGGGCGAGAGGCGTTCCAGACGGACCCTCATGAGATCATCTGTTCCTTCCTCCTCAAAGGCACCGCTGCCAACGCATATGACCTTTCTGACTGAGGACGGAGAGCGGGCGGCGACAATCAGACTCAGCCATGCCCCCCACGAATGACCGATCAGCACCACCGGACCTCCCGCGTACTCCTCCAGTGCCGCCACACATTCCTCGACCTGCCCATCCACCGTCATCGCCGTCAGCAGGGGTTCGAGGACGCACCCCGCGGCGGACAACCTCTGCGCCACCGGCGCCATCTCGCCCGGCGCCCCGGGACCCCCGTGGATGACGGCGAGCGCCGCCGGTCCCGAACCATATACGCGTAGCCGCACCACAGATCACCGCCTCCCAATGGATCATGCAGAGGGGATCCTTAACCGCTCCGCTCACCCGTGCCGCAGATACAGAAGTGCCGTGACGAAAAAAAGAAAAATTTAGCCGAAGAGGGCACCGAGGCCGGCCATGCCGCCCTCCTCGTCCTCTTTCTCCTCTTCCTCGGCCTCTTCCTCCTCAGCGGGGGCGGCCTCGGCGGGTGCAACGGCGGCGGCCGGTGCGGCGGCGACCGGTGCGGCGGCGGCCTTTGCGATGGCCTCCTCAATGTCCACACCGTCGAGTGCGGCCACGAGGGCCTTCACACGGGCGTCGTCAGCGTCGATACCGGCAGCGGAGAGAACAGCCTTGACGTTCTCCTCGTTGATGTCCTTGCCTGCGTTGTGCAGGAGCAGTGCAGCGTAGATGTACTCCATGATATTCACCAATGATGATATTTTACAATGAATTCAGCCGAAGAGGGCACCGAGACCGGCCATGCCTCCCTCTTCATCCTCCTTCTCCTCTTCTTCAGTCTCTTCCTCTTCCGGAGCAGCAGATTCCTCTGCTGATGGCGCTTGCGCAGGTACGGCTGCGGCTGCAGCGACGGCCCGGGCGATCGACTCATCGAGTTCGAATCCGCCCTCGGCGGCTGCCATCGCAAGGGCAACCATCTGGCGGTATGCCCGTGCAACGATCAGATCTGCAACATCCTTCTCATAGACACACGCCTCGACGGCCAGGTTTCTCGCCTCGACAAACGCCTTGCCAAGGATCGGGCCCATCGTCGCCGGGGTCGGGATCGCCGCGTTCAACGAGAGGTTGAATGCCTGCTGTGCGGCCAGCGTGATCTGTCCAAGGTAGACGCTCTCGTCGATAGCCAGGGTTTCCGGAGCGAAGATCGTGCCGTTCTGGAATGCCGCCTTCAGGATAAGACCGACATCCATCGGTTTAATGTCAAGCTTTGCAAGCACGTCGGCCTGCTTGGCGTTGATGACATCGCCCTTCTTGACGACCGTCTTCGTCTCGCGGATCTTGACCTTGCCACCCTCGATCATCGCCGGGATGCCGGCCTGCTGGAGTTCGCCGACAATCGGACCCGGCTTGAAGCTCGTCGGCCCCTTGGCGACGACGATGTCCTCAGGCGCGGCTTCGCCGGCCTTTGCGGCCATCTTCGTCTTGGTCTGCTCAAGGAGCTTGAACAGCTTGAACGGGTTCTCGTTTGTGAAGATGAGCGCACTCTGCCCGGAGATGTGCTCGCTCATACCGGCGACCTCGCCACCCATCTCGTCGAATGCACGACGGGTCAGGGTCTTGCGGGCCATCTTCAGGTAGGCGACACCGCGCAGGTTCTGCCGGATCTGCTGGAGCTGGGTCGCCGGAATACCGTACATGTCGATCAGGCCTGCAACGGCGTACTGGTCAAAACATGCGGCGATTTCCTCGACCTGCTTCTTCTTCCACTCAGGGAGGTGCTGCGTATAGAGTGCCATTCAGATCACCCTCACTGCCGGACCCATCGTGGTCTTCACATACACCGAGCGGACGTTCTGCGATCCCTGCTCGAGCACGCCCTCGATCCTCTTCATGACGGCGTCGATGTTCTCCGAGATCTGCTCGGGCGGCATCTGCGTGGTGCCGACGCGGGCATGGAACACCTTCTTGTCCTTGGACCGGATCTTCACCGAGGAGCGGAGACGCTCGACAATCGGGCGCACGTCCGTTCCGGTCGGAATCGGCATCGGCATCCTGCCCCTCGGACCGAGACGCGGACCGAGCCAGCGGCCCACCTGTCCCATCACCGAGGTTTCGGCAAGGAAGAAGCGGTATTCGTTGGCGATCTTCCGTGCCTCACGGGGTTCGCCGCCGAGGCGTTCGATCTCCTCAGGGCTGATGATCAGGTCGACACCGGCCTCGCGGGCCTGCGTCGTGATCTCGCCCCTGCCGAGAACCGCAACCTTCACGTCCGATCCCAGACCGTTCGGGAGAAGGATAGTCTCATCAATACGGTTTTTGGGCTGCGCCATGTCGATATTCTTGAGGTTGATCGTGATGTCAACGCTCTCCTGAAACTTCCGTTCAGGCGCAGCCTCAAGGGCCGTCTGCACAGCCTTCAGTATCTGTTCTTTCTCAACCATTGCGTACCTCCATAGTCTGCGACCTGTTCGATCTCCTATGGATGTTTACCGTTTATTCCCCGATTACGCTGTCGAACTCGCCTGCATCAATGGCTGCAAGCATCTCCTTGGGCTTTTTGCCCTCGACCGTCACGCCGACGGAGACACAGGTGCCGACGACCTCCTTGACCGCCGAGGTCAGGCGGTAAGAGAGCATGTCGTCAAATTTCATGCGTGCGATTCTGACAGCGGCCTCGAGCGGCAGATCACCCACATACTGGGCGGCGGGCTCGCTGGACCCCTTCTCGATACCAACTTCCTTCATGATGAGCGCCGTTGTCGGAGGAATCCCCACTGAGACAGTGAAGTTCTTCTTATCGTCAACGTCGATCGTCACCGGCACCTGCATGCCGTTGAACTCTGCGGTCTTCTTATTGATCTCGTCAATAACCGCTTTTACGTTGATACCGAGGGGACCCAGAGCAGGACCGATAGGCGGGCCTGCAGTTGCCTTGCCGCCGGGTACCAAAACCTCGACCGTTTCTGCCATAATACAATCACCATGCGTTCCCCGAAAGGGTACTCTGCTTGGGTGACTAGGGTTTTTCCCGGAGCCAGATAAACCTTTCACAGGAGCGAGAAAAAAAAGGGGATGGGATCAGGATTCGCCCCGATCGATCACACGGACGTTATCGCCGCGCACCGTGATCGGGATCGGAACCATGGATTCGTAGAGTTCAACCGTAATCTCCTCCTTGGACGAGTCGACCCGTTTGACAACGGCCTTCTCACCCTTGAACGGACCGGCGATGAGTTCGACGATCGTCCCCTCATCGATGCCCGAGACGACCGGTTTCGGCACCAGATAGTGTCCCATCTCTGCAAGAGAGGTCTCACCCGGCACGACCGTCCGGGCGCTCGGCACCGATTCAATCAGCTCCTCGATCCGCGCCACCGGTTCGAGCGTCTCGACGAGCACATACCCCTTCAGTTCGTCAGGGGAGATCACCGCCGTGACCTTGAAGGAGGGGTCCATGGTGACCGCATGGTAGATCCCATCTGCGACGGCACGTTCCTGTTTTGCCGTCGTCTTCACGGCAAATATCCGGGTTTCGGTTTCCTCTGTCATGTGCATCAGTGCGGCAGCACAAGCATGATCTCATAGATGATAAACCCGATCAGCCCGATGAGGAGGACACCCAGCGCCGCCACGATGGCGATCTTCTGGAACTCCTCACGGGTGGGGGTCCGCGCAAGTTTCAGGACGCGGAGATATTTCTGAATGAATTCCTCATTGAGATTGCTGATTTTCATCGACTCTTTCATCGAGTCGGTATCGATCTCCACCATTCCATTCTCACCTCAGAAAGTCGATGTCGAATTCTTTTGCAACCCGGGAGCTCCGGGAGCGATCGTTGCGCCCATAAATCTGCGGCGAGTTCACACCGGTGACGACGAGCATCGTCCTCATCCGGCCCTGCATCTCGGGATCGACCTGCGCACCCCAGATGATCCGGGCCGAGGGGTCAATGCGGTCATAGACCTCCTGCACCACACCCTCGGCCTCGACCATCGTCATGTCCGGACCGCCGACGACGTTGACCAGCGCCGCCGTGGCCCCGGAGATGTCCACATCGAGGAGCGGGGAACGAAGGGCCTTCTTCACCGAATCGGCGGCCTTGTCCTCGGAGTCGGAGTCGCCCATCCCGATCATGGCCACGCCGCCGCGCTCCATGACGGTGCGCACATCGGCGAAGTCGAGGTTCACCAGACCGGGGACGGTGATCAGCTCGGTGATCCCCTTGACGGCACGCATCAGCACCTCGTCGGCGACCTTGAAGGCGGCGTAGAGCGGCAGCCGCGGCACGACCTCGAGGAGACGGTCGTTCGGGACGACGATGACGGTGTCGGCCACGTCGCGCAGGCGTTCAAGGCCGGCCTCCGCATTCTCCATCCGGATCGTGCCCTCAGAGGTAAAGGGAAGGGTGACGACCGCGATGGTCAGCGCACCCTCTTCGTGCGCCGCCTTGGCGACGACCGGTGCAGAACCGGTCCCGGTCCCGCCGCCGAGTCCGGAGGTGATGAAGACCATGTCGGCGCCATCGAGAGAACTGCGGATCTGGTCCTCGTTCTCAAGGGCGGCCTCCTCACCGATCTGCGGTATCGAACCAGCGCCAAGCCCCCGGGTGCGCTGTCTGCCGATCAGGATCCGTTTGTCCGCCTTTGTGCGGATCAGGTGCTGGGCGTCGGTGTTGACGGCGACAAGCCTCGCACCGGCTATCCCTTCCTCGGCGATCCGGGACATGGTGTTCGAACCGCTGCCCCCGCAGCCGACGACAACGATCTCGGTCCTCAGGTCCCGGAGGAGATCCTCGAGTTCCTCGTCCGGCTGGACAATATCCTCATATTCGTCTCGTGCCCGTGAAAGTGCCTCTTCTACGATTGATTTCATGCAGTATACCTCTCCAACCCCGGGATGTGGATACGTGTCTCACTGCAGGACTGCACCATGGAGGGGGTGATGGTCCGGCCGTCGACTTCAACCGTCCGGCCTGCCGAAAGCGCCCCAAAAAGAGGGCCCTTCGGAACCCCGAGCTCCCGTGCCCGCGAGGGATCGAACCGCGTCCTGGTGATCACAAGGTCGTCCCCGGCGGCTGCAGTGCTCCACCGATCATCTATGATTTTAATACACAGAGATATTAAATCATGTATTACTTCTTCGGTTTGGTAGTTGAATGTGATGAACGAGGGCACCGTCCCGTTCTCCCCGGCCACGGATGCGGCCCTGACCTGTGAGAGCACCTCCCTGAACCTGCCGGGGTCTGCCCGTTCCGCCTCGGAAACCAGAGACGGCGGCAATTCGACGACCGTGAGCGGCCCTGATCCGGCAAGTCCGCCGGTGCGGACCCTCCCTCCGGGCAGGAGATCTCCGGCACGCCGGCGCACCTCTGCATATGACGCCCAGGAGAGGGCCCGGATATCGGTGATCTCCCCCTCGGAGAGCACCTCCAGCCCTTCATTCTGGAGATATTCCTCGATGCGCCTGACATCCTCACGCCGGAGGGCCTTGCGGTCGATGTACCCGGCCACAGCACCGCTCTGCCTGACCATGGCGCCGACCATTGCCGGTCCAAGAGAGGGGACCGCATGGGTGGGGGCGATATGCCCGAAGGCGCCGCGGCTGGAGAGGGCGATCTCGGTCTGCCGGACGGCATAGTGGGTGCCGCCGAACCCGACGAGGGGTATGACGTCGCCGGGGACGGCGGAGAGCACGGCGAGGGCAGCGGCATCGGCGGCGGCCGGATCCCGCCACTCCGTCTCGGTGCTCCCGATCTCGACAAACAGCGAGGGGGTGGAGAGTGTGGTGGGGCCATGGTGCGTCGCCTCATAGCTCACGCGGTAACCGGGCGGTGCATGGGCGGCCAGATTGCGGAGCACGGCATGCATCATCGCCGGCGCCGCCGGTGCGATGCATTCCGGGTCCCCGCCGAAGGCGGCCTCGCCGAAGTTCCCGGTGACGTGGACGGTGAGGGCGGGCACCGGGCGGGCGCTCGAATGGCGGGAGAGGAAGACCAGGAGATCGGCGTCGAGGCCGCGATCCGCCCCCTCCGCATAGATCAGCCTGCTGTCGATCCCCCGGAGCGTGACCTTTGCTGCGCGGCAGAGGGGCCAATCGTCCCGTTCGCTCAGCAGGGTGCCGACACGGGCGGCAATATTTGAGCCGCCGGGATCGGTGCGCGAAAAGAGCAGGGCGACATGCATGCCTCTAATCTTGGTTCGCCGCGGCTAAAACCTTGCCCGGAGGGGGAAATGCTCATCATGCCCGGGGGCAACCACATCATCATGGACAAAGATCTGATCGAATCCGCATTTGCCGAGTTCGGGATCACCACCGAGATCCGGTGCGAGCAGGCATTTGCCATCTGTGAGAAATACGACATCCCGAAGATGGACATTGCCCGCTACTGCAACCGCCACGATCCCAAGATCAAGATCCGCGGCTGTCAGCTGGGCTGCTTTAAATGAGCCTGTTTCTCGAGGTGGTCCCGGTCGAACGGGCGGTCGAGGTCGTCCGCTCGATCGCACCAGAGATCGGGACCGAGAGGGTTGACCTGACCGCCGCCCTCCACCGGGTGCTCGGCAGCGAGGTGCGGGCACCTCACGACCTCCCGGGCTTTGACCGGTCGGTGGTGGACGGGTATGCCGTGGTGGCGTCGGACACGACCGGCGCCTCTGAAGCCCTGCCCGCCATGCTCACACTGCGCGGGCGGGTGGAGATGGGGCAGGCCCCGCCCGGCACGGTGGAGCCAGGGGCATGCTGGTACATTCCGACCGGCGGCGTACTGCCGCCGGGCGCCGACGCCGTGGCCATGATCGAGTACTCAGAAGCGGTCGGGGACGAGGTGCTCGTCGGACGGGCGGTGGCGCCGGGTGAGAATGTGCTCAGTCACGACGAGGACTATGCCGCAGATACGGTGATCCTCAGCACCGGTCGGCGGATCACCCCGCAGGACATGGGCGTGCTGGCCTCAGCGGGCGTCACGTCGGTGGATGTGGTGAGGCGACCGCGGATCGGGATCATCTCCACCGGCAACGAGGTCGTCCCTGCCGAGACGGCGCCTGCACCAGGGCAGGTACGGGACGCCAACACCTATCTCTGCAGCGGGTTTGCACAGGAGCACGGGTGTGATACGCAGACCTACGGGATCGTGCGGGACGACCCGGCGCTCCTCAGGCCGGTGCTGGAGCGTGCGGTATCAGAATGCGACTGCGTGCTGATCTCCGGCGGGAGCTCCAAGGACGTGCGGGACATGACCGCAGGGGTGATCGGCGAACTCGGCGAGGTGCTCGTCCACGGCATCGCCGTCGCCCCCGGAAAACCGACGATCATCGGGCGGGTCAGGACCACCCCGGTGATCGGACTGCCGGGCCATCCGGCGTCGGCCTATATCGTCCTCTTTGCCGTCGTCCGCCACCTGATTGCGACAATCAACGGAGCGGAAACGCCATTCAGACTGGCCAGGATGCCCCTGGCAGCTAATATCCCCTCGGCAAAGGGCCGTGAGGACTATGTGCGTGTGGCGGTCGTTGACAGGGCCGCACACCCGGTCTTCGGGAAGTCCGGTCTCCTGAACACCCTGGTCAGGAGCGATGGTTTCGTCGTCGTGCCGGCCGGCAGAGAGGGGCTTGAGACTGGCGAGGAGACGGAGGTGATCCTGTGGTGAAGCGTTACCTGGACCTCATCTCCCTTGAACGGGCGCTCGGCATCCTGCGGGAGGAGTTCGGCGGGGCGACGGGGCGCACCGTCCAGGTCCCCCTCGGGGAGGCGGCCGGACGGATCACCGCCGCCCCGATCTTCGCCCGCTTCTCGGTGCCGGCCATCCATATCTCGGCGATGGACGGGATCGCGGTGCGGAGCGCCGAGACGAAGGGGGCAAGCGAGACGCGACCGGTGACGATCACCGATGCAGTGCGGGTGAACACCGGCAACATCGTGCCGTCCGAGTACGACGCCGTGGTGATGATCGAGGACGTCTGGATCGGGGAAGGTTCCTATACGGTCAGAAAGGCCGTCACCCCCTGGCAGCACGTCCGCCCCGTCGGGGAGGATATCGGCGAGTCCGAGATGATCCTGCCGTCGCTCCACCAGATCCGCCCGCATGAACTCGGGGCGCTGGCCGCCTACGGGGTGACCGGGGTGGAGGTGCTCGCACTCTCGGCAGGGATCATACCGACCGGTTCTGAACTGGTGCCGATCGGCACCCGCCCGGGCCCGGGACAGGCGGTGGAGAGCAATACCCTGATGGCGGCGGCGCACCTCCGTGCGCTCGGGGTGGACGTCCGACGCAACGCCATCGTGCCCGACGAACCCGACCTGATCCGGGCAGCGATCGAGGAAGGGATCCGGGAGAATGAGATCCTGATCATCTCTGCCGGATCCTCGGCGGGCACCCGGGACTACACCGCCTCGATCATCGCCGAACGGGGCGAGGTGCTCGTCCACGGCGTCGGGATCAAACCGGCAAAACCGGTGATCATCGGGCGGATCGACGGCAAACCGGTGATCGGGCTTCCCGGCTATCCGCTCGCCGCACTGACCGTGCTGCGCGAGATCATCACGCCCCTGGTCGCCCTCTACGGCTTCCCGGTGCCGGAAGCGCAGACGGTGGAGGCCACCCTCACCACGACCCTCCACTCAGATATCGGCACCGACGAGTTCGTGCTGCTCTCGGTCGGACGGATCGGCGAGGACTGGGTTGCCGTGCCGCAGTCGCGCGGTGCGGGGGTCCAGATGAGCGCCGTCCGGGCAAACGCCGTCATGACGATCCCGGCGTCCAGGGAGGGGGCCGAGGCCGGCGATACGGTGCAGGCCCGCCTGATGGTGCCCCGCCGGCAGGCCAGGGAGGCCGTGCTGATCACCGGGAGCCACGACCCCTGCATCGACCGTCTGGCCGATCTCGTCCGCCCCGGCGGCGTGGAGATCCACCCCACCCATGTGGGCTCGATGGGCGGGCTCCTGACCCTGAAGAAGGGGCAGTGCCATGCCGCCCCCATGCACCTCCTCGCCCCGGACGGCGAGTACAACACCCCCTTCCTCCGGAAGTACCTGCCCGACACCGATCTCGTGCTGGTCTGCGTCGCCGAACGGGAGCAGGGGCTGATATCCCGGGAAGGGGCGTCTTTCGACGACCTGACCACAATGACCTATGCAAACCGGCAGAAGGGGTCGGGAACGCGGCTCCTCCTGGACCACCTCCTGCAGGAGCGGGGAATCCAGCCCGCGGCGGTCCGGGGATATGACCGGGAGTTCACCACCCACCTCGCCGTCGCCCTGGCCGTCAGGTCGGGTGAGGCCGACTGCGGCATGGGAGTGTATTCGGCGGCACAGGCCCTCGGGCTGCATTTTGCACCGGTTGCGACCGAACGCTACGAGCTGGTGATGCGTGCCGACGCCCTCGATGATCCCAGGATGGCGGCGATCCTGGATGCGATCCGGTCGGAGAGGTTCAGTGAGATTCTCGAGGGGATGGGGGGCTACCGGACGGCCGAGACAGGCGGGATGCGCGTACTGCCATAAGCACCGCCTCCTCGGGCGTGGCACAGCGGAAGATCCCGTCGATCTCCCATGTGCCCACACCAAACACCGCTTTTTTCATCTTCAGGGCGAGTCCGATCTCGGAGAGAGTGCCGTAACCGCCGCCGATGGCGATCACCGCATCGGCAGAACCGACGACAAGGGCGTTTCGCGCATGGGACATCCCGGTCCTGACGACGACGTCCACATAGGGGTTCTCACCCGCGGTGCCCGGGATGATCCCGAGCGTCGTCCCGTCCATCTCCTTTGCCCCACGGCATGCACCCTCCATCACCCCGGACAGCCCGCCGCAGACGAGGGTTTCGCGGTTTCCGGCGATCAGGTAGCCGACCGTGCGGGCCGCCTCATATTCCTCCGGGGAGCACGACGATGCACCGATGACAGCGATCTGCATGATGGGCATGTATTCAGCAGACCGCATGAATAGATTTCCATGGTCCATCCGCTGCCGGAGAGCGATGAACATCCCTCCTTCGACCCCGAAAGGAGGGGGACCGCACCATTGAAAAACTACTTTGACTCTCACACCCCATCACTCACAGCATGATCACCCCCCTCGCGGGGGCGCAACAGAGGGATAGAGGTGAAAGAAGTCACCAGCAGCTATGATGCACGGGCAATCGAGTCCCGCGTCCAGGAACACTGGCGCGAGGACGACACCTACCGGCGGGTCAGGGACCTGCGCCGGAGCGGGCGGCAGTTTTTCTTTGTAGACGGCCCCCCCTACACCACCGGACACATCCACCTCGGGACGGCGTGGAACAAGATTCTCAAGGACGCCATCCTGCGCTACCGCCGGATGTGCGGCTACAATGTCATCGAGCGGGCGGGCTACGATATGCACGGTCTGCCGATCGAGGTGCAGGTCGAGCACCAGCTCGGGTTCACCTCCAAAAAGGACATCGAGGCCTATGGCATCGACCGCTTCATCGAGCGCTGCCGGGACTTCGCCCTCGAGAACATGGCGGTGATGTCCGACCAGTTCAGGGATCTCGGCATCTGGCTCGACTTCGAGAACCCCTACCAGACCCTGAGAAAGGAGTATATCGAGGCGGCATGGTGGACGCTCCAGCAGGCGGAGACGAACGGCATGCTCGAGCAGGGGCACCGCGTCGTGAACTGGTGCCCCCGCTGCGAGACCGCTATCGCCGACTCTGAGGTGGAGTACGACGATGCCACCGATCCGTCGATCTTCGTGAAGTTCCCGGTGAAGGATGCCGACGGCGAGTACCTGGTCATCTGGACGACGACCCCCTGGACCCTCCCGGCCAATGTCGCCGTCGCCGCCCACTCGGAGATCACCTATGCGCTCGTCGCCGCCCGGAAGGACGGGGCGGAGGAGCGCCTCTGGATTGCAGAACCCCTCGTTGAGGAGGTGCTCAGGAAGGGGCGCTACCAGAGTTATGACGTGATCAGGACCGTGAGCGGCACCGACCTTGCCGGGACCAGATATGAGTCCCCCCTCAAAGAGGATGTCCCGGCGCAGGCGGAGATCGAGCACCGCGTCGTGCTCGCCGACTATGTGGCGCTGGAGAACACCGGTCTTGTCCACACCGCACCCGGGCATGGATGGGACGATTACCTCACCGGCGTGAAATACGACCTCCCGGTGCTCTGCCCGGTCGATGGCACCGGACGGTTTACCAGGAAGGCAGGCACCTTTGCCGGTCAGTATGTCAAGGACCCGGAGACGAACCGGGCGGTGATGGACGCCCTCGGCAGCCATCTCCTCCACGCCGGGCGGATCACCCACCGATACGGCCACTGCTGGCGGTGCAAGACGCCGATCATCTTCCGCGCCACTGAACAGTGGTTTATCAGGGCCTCGGAGATGCGCGACACCCTCCTGAACGAGGTGGCGCGGGTCACCTGGTACCCCGACTGGGCGGGCAGCGCCCGTTTCCACGACTGGGTCAAGGAGGCGCGGGACTGGTGCATCTCCCGCCAGCGCTACTGGGGCATCCCAATACCGGTCTGGAAATGCGACACCTGCGAGAACCGGCAGGTGATCGGCACCATCGCCGAACTCGAGGAGGCAAGCGGACAGGACGTGAAGGACCCGCACCGCCCCTACGTCGACGGCGTCACCATCCCCTGCTCCTGCGGCGGGACGATGCACCGGGTCTCAGACATCTTCGATGTCTGGTTCGACTCGGCCGTCGCCTCCTGGGCAACGCTCGGGTTCCCAGGCGAAAAAGAAGCGTTCGAGCGTTACTGGCCGGCGGATTTCATCACCGAGGGACAGGACCAGACCCGCGGCTGGTTCTACTCGCAGCTCGGCGCCTCGACGGTGGCATTCGGGAAGGCGCCATATAAATCGGTGTTGATGCACGGTTTCGCCCTCGATGCGGACGGCAGGAAGATGTCCAAGAGTCTCGGGAACGTCGTCGCTCCGGCCGACGTGATCGAGCGCTTCGGCGTCGACATCCTGCGCCTCTACATCCTCTCTGCAAACGCACCCTGGGACGACATGAAGTTCAACTGGGACGGCGTCAAGACCGTCAACCGGTCGCTGAACATCCTCTGGAACGTCTACCGCTTCCCCCTGCCCTATATGGCGCTGGACCATTTCGCACCAGCGACGACCGACGGGGACCGCTGGGACGATACAAAGGTGCGTGCGCTGCTCTCTGCGATGCCGGACGAGGACCGCTGGATCCTCTCCCGGATCAACACCCTCACCGCGGAGATCGAGAGCGACCTTGAGTCCCTCAGTCTCCACCGGATCACGCGTTCGCTCATCTCCTTTGTGCTTGAGGACCTCTCCCGCTGGTACCTCCAGATCGTCAGGCCGCGGATGTGGCTCGATGAGGACGCCCCTGAGAAGACGTGCGCCTATGAGACAGTCTACTATGTGCTCCGCAGACTTGTCGGGCTTCTCGCCCCCTTCACCCCGCACCTCACCGAGGAGATCTATGCAAACCTCAGGTGCGCGGGCGACCCGGAGAGCGTCCACATGACCGACTGGCCCGGTGCGGACGCCGCCCTCATCGACACCGCTCTGGAGGCGGGGATGGCGGTGGTGCAGGGCTTCGACGACGCCGCCGCAACCGCCCGGCAGGACGGGAAGCGCAAACTCCGCTGGCCGGTCGGCGAGATCGTGGTCGTGACCGAATCGGAGGCCGTGCGGGACGCCGTCATCAGGCTGAACGACCTCTGCCGGACACGGGCAAACGCCCGGCAGGTGCGGGTCATCTCCGGTCACTGGGAGCGGATCGGGTGGCAGGCCGAGGCCGTGATGCGGGTGCTCGGGCCGCGCTTTGGAAAGGAGGCGCCCCGCGTGAAGGCGGCGATCGAGGAGTCGGACGGCACCGCTCTCAGGAACGCCCTTGCAGAGTCCGGAACGGCGAGCGCCGGCGGTTATGAGATCACGCCAGAGATGGCCACCTTCCATGAAGAGATGCCCGAAGGGGTTTTTGCCGCCGCAATGGAGGATGCCGTCGTCTATGTGGACGTGAACCTGAGCCCTGACCTCGAGGCCGAGGGCTATGCCCGCGAGGTGATCCGGAGGCTGCAGGAGATGCGCCGTCAGGCCGACCTGCAGGTGGAGGAGAATATCAGGGCAGGCATCGCCATCGGCGACGCCCGTATCGCCGCCCTTGTCGGCGAGCAGAAGGACCTCATTGCAGGCGAAGTACGGGCGGCGGCGCTCGATATCGTCGATGGCGACGCTCCGAGCGGCACCTGGGAAGTGACGGCGGAGTGGGAGGTCGAGGGAGTCCAGATGATGATGGGGCTCTCACGTTCCCAGACGTGAGAGGAGATACTCCCTCCCCTCAGGGGCGGAGAAGAGCGGCAGGTCTTCGTCGGCGATGACGGTCCGCCGTTCGACCGTCACCCGTTCACCGCTCTTCGGATTGAACCCCTCTTTTTGATAGCGTCCATGGAAGAGGAGCGTGCCCCGCCGCTGCCATGCCGGCGTCTCGGCCAGGTTGACCCCCCGCGCGAACATCAGGTCATGCATCCCTGCCGCCCCCATCCCGCGCAGACGGACAGCGGCATCACGGGGCGTGGACCCCTCGGAGACGAGCGCCGCCTGGCAGTAGGCGTTGATATGGTTGCGCCATGCCTCCCTCTGCCGCATGGCCAGATATTCAACGGCGTAGTCCGGCGTCACCGGGATCACCCGTGCATCGAAGGCAAGCGGTTCGGTGACGCCATACTCGAGGGTGAACGCACTCGCCGCATAGGAGGCGCCGACAGAATCGAGTTTCTCTACCCGTCCGCCGAAGGGGAGGACCGGGCAGTAGAGGCTGATCTCATCGGAGAAGGTATAGGCACACACCGGGTTCAGGCCGCTCCCTGTGAGCAGGCGGCGGCATGTCCCGAGCATGGCAGCGTGAAAACGGGTATCGAAGGGTTTTTCACACCTGGCTGTCAGGCGGTGAAATGCCCGTCCGTCAAGACGGAGAATGACGGGGGGATAGATGGCAAGCGCCGAGAAGATCTCATGACTCTCCATGGACGGGACTTCTGGGGTCAGGAGCGGGTTTCCTCTTTTTTGCTCCTGAAGGCTGCCGAGATATGGCGGACAATAATGATGTCCCCGATCTCCTTGATGATCCTGAAGGGGATCAGATAGCCCCGGTGGCCCTTTGTATCGCCAATTTCAGGGTTCAGGTTTCCCACGGCGATCGACTCGATCTTCTTTCCGTCGATATCGAGCAGGACATCGTCCACGTCCCCCACATATATCGCCTTGTCTGTATAGACGTTCATTCCAAAGAGCTCGGTGACCTGGGTTTTCATCGTGATCGGTTCATGGTATAGACTATAAACGATAAAAAGACTATCATTTTCCATGAACGGATCCTTTCGAATCGGGCATTTATTCGGGATTCCCATCTATCTGCACTGGACATTTCTCATCGTCGTACCGTTGTTCGCATGGATCATCGGCAGCCAGATCGCCCTGACGACCGAACTCCTTGCAGAAACCTTCGGCGTCGAGATCACGATGACCGCATTTGTCGGCGGATGGATCCCCTATATCCTGGGTACGGCCGTCGCCATCGGTCTGTTTGCCGGGGTGCTCGTCCATGAGCTTGCGCACTCCATCGTGGCCAGATCGAAGGGGATCAAGATCAACTCCATTACCCTGCTCATCTTCGGCGGGGTGGCCTCGATGGAGGAAGGAACGCCCGATCCGAAGATTGAACTCCCGATGGCGCTCGCCGGACCCTTGACATCGTTCGTCATCGGACTCATCTCTCTGGCCCTTACCTATGGCGCCGCCGCCCTCGTCGGGACAGGACAGATCACCCCGGAGACCGGCGGGATCTTCATCTTCTTCTTCGGCTATCTGGCGCTGCTCAACCTGATCCTCTTTGCCTTCAACCTCCTCCCGGCGTTTCCGATGGACGGGGGGCGGGTGCTCAGGGCATGGCTTGCAAAGAAGATGCCCCTCCACCAGGCCACCCGCATCGCCGCCGATGTGGGGCGGGGTTTTGCGGTCCTGTTCGGTATTTTCGGGTTTCTCGTCTTCAACCCGATCCTGATCATCATCGCCTTCTTCATCTATATCGGGGCAAATCAGGAGGCGACGATGGTGCGCTATAATTACCTGCTCAGGGACATCTCGGTCGGGGACGTGATGTCCACGCCGGTGCAGACGGTGCCCCCGGAGATGCCGGTCTCCGAGGTGATGCGGCTAATGTATGATACCAAGCATCTCGGGTTTCCGGTGGTCGAGCACGAGACGCTCGTCGGGATGATCACCCTGGGGGATATCCATGCCGCACCGGCAATCGACCGGGAGGCGATGCAGGTGCGCGACCTGATGAGCCGCGATGTGGTGACCCTGCCGCCGACGGCCCAGCTCACCGAGGCGATGCAGATCATGTCAAAGACGGGGATCGGTCGGATCCCGGTGAAAAAGGGTGGAGAACTGGTCGGGATCGTGACCAGGACCGATGTGCTCACCATGCTCGAGATCAAAGAGGCGTGAGGGGTGCAGATACCGATTGAATACAGAAATACCCCCGTTCATATCAGTGCACCTCAATCAAATGTCAGATAGGGCTCCACCGGTGTTTCGCCGACCAGTGCCTGAAACTCTGCCACCCCCCTGAAGGGGCGGCGTGCGATCAGCCGCGGCAGCACCTTCTTTCCGACGCCCGGGATCTGCCGGAGGGCGGAGACGGGGAGGGTGTTGATCCGCACCGGCACCGGCAGGGCGGTGACCGAGCGCATGCCGTGACCGACGACAACGGCATCGAGGGGTGTGCCGACCGGTATATCGAGGGGGAGACCGACCAGGATGGGGTAGGAACCCATCTGCCGCCCAAAACTCGTTCTGCCGCCGACCTCGACCCCGACGTCCCGCAAGAGGGTTCCGGCCGGGAAGACCTTCCTGAGCATGGGCAGATCAAAATGGGTGCGGGTCCATTCCTTGAAGCGGCGGAAGGCGGCATCGTGCTGTCCGAGGGTGTTCTCCTCATATGCCTGCGTCCCCTCAAAGGGCATCAGCTGCCTGATGTTCACCCGCCGGACGAGCAGACCGGCATCCAGCACCCCCTGGAGAAAGCGGCGGTTGTGCTCATAGGTCTCCCCGGTCTCGCCGGCAAGCCCGCAGACGAAGTTCAAGCCGGGCAGGAGGTGGGGGATGCCGTCATGGCGCCGACCCCCGACCTCGTTGACGATCTCGATCGCCCGCCTGACCTCTTCAGGCTGCGCCTTGAGGTTGTTTGCCCGGATCACCTCCGGGTCGGCGGTCTCCATCCCGAAGGCGGCGACGTCGCCTGGGGTATGCCCCTCCACGATCGCCGCCAGCGCCTCCCGACTCTCCTCCTGGTGCCGGGCGATCGTGCCCGGGTTGATGTTGTCGATCTGGAGGGTGAGGAGATCGGGGGCGGCTTTGCGGATGCGGGTGAAGAGGTCCTGGAGCAGGTCGGGGCGGGGTTTTGGGAACTCGGCGCTGCCGCCGGTGCCGTAGGCCAGCAGGTCGGGCTGGCGGCCAAGCCTGAAGTGGCGGGCGCCGGCAGTATGGAGCGCCTCCACCTCAGCGGCGATCCCGGAGAGGGAGCGGTAGCGCGGCGCCCCGTAGAAGGGTTCGGTGCAGAACGAACACCCGCCCCCGACCGAACGGGAACAGCCCTGTGCGGTCTCGAGTTCGATCATCACCCGCGGGTAGAGGGGGTGATGGGCGATCACCCCCGCACCCAGCACGCTCCAGCGGTCGATATCCACATAATCCCCCCGCACTGCCGGTTCCCCGCCGGAGAGGAGGGAGTCGAGGGATGCTGCCGGAGAACCGTGCAGGAGATGATCGAAACCGGCCGCCGCCGCCCGGATCGCCTTTTTTCCCCCTGCCGGCGAGTATCCAAAGCCGATGGGTCCGCCGAGCACCTTCAGGGGGCCACGGACCTGCATGCCGATCTGCGATATCTCGGTCAGGCTGGCCGGAGTGCCGCCGAGGTACTTGCCCGGCACGGTGATCCCGGCGATCAGCAGCAGGACGGCGGCATCGGAAAAGGTCTGCAGGATGGCGGGGTCCGCCCGCACGGCGTCGATGGTGGTGTAGCGCACCCGGTGCCCGTGCTCGGCGAGCACCCCGGCACAGTAGCGGATATAGGGGGAGATATAGGGCGGGACGCCGAAGCAGGCGGGTTCGTCCACATACCCGTCCAGGATCACCGCATCAGATCTCATGGCCAAGGAGAGCGAGAAGGCGGCGGGCCCACCGGAGTTTGCCCCGCTTCACCGGATCGACGTCCGGGTCGTCGAGGTCGAAGCCGACCAGGACCACCCGCGACGCACCGAGGGCATGGGCGGCGAAGGCGGCGCGGTCACCGTCTGAGAAACCGCCGAAGTTATGGATCCGGCCGAAGGGGCGGGCCTGAGTGGTGCCGACGATCGGACCGGCATACCGGGGCACCCGCAGGCGGAGGAGGGGGATGTTGTCGCCGTGGGCGTGGACGACCAGCACCGTGCCCTCACGGTTCATCTCCTCGAAGGCGTCGGTCGCCCCGTCGAGATCGGTGAACACAGCGTCCGGCCTGATGCCTCTGGCATACAGCAGGTCGGCGGCGGCATCGGCGGCAAAGACCGTGCCCTCGATCCGTCCGATCTCTGCGGGCAGCGTGGGGGCGTTCCCGCAGACCGTCACGGTCCGCCCGGCGCAGAGGGCGGCGAGGGCGGCGCAGTCGTCCCGGTCGAGGAGGGTGTCCAGGATGCGGGCGGCCTCCTCGTCGCCGGCGCGATCAAACGAGAAATAATCCAGGATCTCGGTATAAAAGGGTTCCCAGTCCTCAAACCTCATGGTTTGCCTCGTTCTCGAGCCCCACGATCCGCCGGATGCGCTTGAGGATGGGGTCGATGATCAGGTCGAGGAGGTCCTCCTTGTCCTTGACCATCGAGAAGTAGGTGAGCGGCACTGATGCGGCGGCCATATTTGCATGCCCGCCCGCCTCGCCGAGACCGGCGAAGGCCTCCTCGAGCACCTTGCCGATGTGAATCCTGATATCCCGGTTGCGGGCGGAGAAGATGATATTCGTGTCGGTGATGCCGTAGACGAGGGCCGTGTTCACCCCTTCGAGGTTGATCAGCATGTCCGCCGCCTGCGGCACGGCGTCGCGGTTGCGCAGGTAGCCGACATTCGTGAAGAGGTAGCCGGAGACGACCTCCCGCCCCCGGATGGCGTTCCCGATCACATCGAGGGTCTCCTGCGAGACGGCCGGAGACATGATCTTGTCCAGGATATCCCTGTCGGTGAGCGGAAGCAGAAAGGCGGCATAGTTCAGGTCCTGCGGCGAGGTGTTCCGCCTGAAGTCCCGCGTGTCCGCCCGGATGCCGTAGAGGAGGGCGGTCGCCACCTTGGTGTCCACCGGGATATCGAGTTCCTGGAGGTACTGCGTCATGATGGAGGCGGTCGCCCCCATTCCAGGCCTGATATCGACAAAATCGGAGGTGGTGGAGTCGTGGGTGCCGTTCTTGTGGTGATCGATGATGATGTTCACGCGGGCATCGCGGTCAAGGGCATTGTTCACGCCCGGCGCCGATGAATCGACAATGGCGAGATGTTCGCATTCGCCGAGGACCTCGGGCGTGATCCGCTCCATGGTGATGTCAAGGAGGTTGACAAAGGCCCGGTTCTCCTGGTGACCGATATTGCCGTCATAGAGGATGCGCGCCTTCAGTTTTCCGTCGCTCGCATCCCGCGCCATCGCCGCCAGCGCCATGGCGCTCGAGACCGAGTCCGGGTCGGGATTGGTATGGGTCACGATCCCCAGCGTCCCCTCCCATGAACCGAGGAGGGTGTAGAGTTTGCGTGCAATGCGTGCCGCCGAGAGACGGCGGACACGATGCACGGCGGTTTTTGCAATGACCTCCTGTGGATAGAGAACGACGTCGGCACCGGCATCTTCGAGCATGTCCTTGCTCATCGGATCCGTCGCCCGCGCGATCAGGTGGGCGGAGGGATAGGTGTCCTCGGCGGCCCTGACAATGGCGAGATTTGCATCCCGATCGTTTGAAAGGACGAATATGACTTCTGGAACTGGCAGATCCTCGAAAAGGTCCGGATCCTTCAGATCACGGACGACTGCATCGTATTTCTGATCAAGCAGGTCTTCGACCCGCTTTTCATCCTTATCGAGAATAAGTATTGAGTCGGTTTCCTTGTAGAGTTCCTCTACAACGTTATATCCCGTGCTCCCGCAGCCACAGATGAGGTATTTTATCTTCCCGGGCGATCCGGGAGGAGCTGCATCGGCCATCTGAACATCGTGTGATCTCTCTGAATAATTAACCATCGCCACAACCTTTATATCAAAATTTAGCCAATATAGTATGGTCAAACCACAGGGGCCTGTAGCTTAGTTTGGCATAGCGGCGGACTCTTAATCCGCAGGCCAGGGGTTCAAATCCCTTCAGGCCCGTTCTTATTCTTGCGTTGGTTTTGTTGTCGTTTTTCTGTCGTGCGGCAGCGTGTCGTTGCATGGAGTTCCATGGGAAGCATATGATCCGGCACCAGGGACGCCATCGAATGGTTTTTTGTTCTATCAGAGCATTATTTCGGGCATTCTGGCGAGGCGGAGTCCACCAGCAAGAGGGTGCACCGGACGGGGGGTTCCGGGTTTTGACGGACGATGCGCCTGAACTCGTTCAATCCATCATTTTCCGACGGCGACAAGCATCTCCTCGAGCGAGGGGTATTTTGACTCGATCCGCTCCACCGTCCCGCCGCCCGCCGCAACGGCCGCCGTCACCTCGTTCATGCCGGCGACATCGTCGGCAGAGGCCATATAGATACCCTCGGCGCGCGAATAGGCGAGGGAGGGGTCCAGGTTTCCGGGGTCGGATATGCTGAAATAGATCTCGTAGGTGAGCGAGCCGAAACGCTCGCGTAAACCTTGCATTGTCCCGAAGGCCTCGATCCGGCCGCGCCTGAGGATCATCACGCGGTCGCAGATCTCCTCGATCTGGTAGAGGTTGTGGGCCGAGAGCACGATCGTCCTCCCCTCTGAACGCAGTTGCCGCAGATAATCACCGATGAACCGCCCGGTCATCGGGTCGAGGCCGGACGCCGGTTCGTCATAGACGAGAAACCGGGGGTCGTGGAGGAGTGAGCGGGCGATCGCCACCTTCCGCCGCATCCCCTTGGATAGTTCGCCGATCCGCTTCTCCCCTGCATCAAGGGAGAGGGAGGCGAGGAGGTCCGCACTCCGTCTGCGGATCTCGTCCCCGGAGAGGGCATAGATCTCACCGAAGAACGAGAGATAGTCGGCGACACGCATCGTCTCATAGAGGCGCGACTCCTCGGGGAGATAGCCGAGGGTCTGTTTGAGGGCACCGGGATGGCGGAGGACATCGGTTCCGGCGATGGAAAGAGCGCCCGAGGTCGGCAGGGAGAGGCCGGAGAGGATCTTCAGGAGAGTGGTTTTTCCGGCGCCGTTGTGCCCGACCACGCCCAGGATCTCCCCCTCCCCCAGATCAAAACTCACCCCGTCGAGCGCCCGGAACGTCCCGTAGTCCTTGACCAGATCCCGTGCGATGATCATTATATCGGGTCTTATCGCCACCGGATAAATCATATTCCATACAGTCAAACGATCCCGCAGGAGTCGATCCAGATCAGCCTGCGTACCGCCCTGACCATTGCACGGTGGGAGACAAAACGCTCTCTCACCACGATGAGCAGGGACGTCCTCCCCATGACCGCCGTCCTGCTCGTCGCCCTCCTTCTGGCCTCCGGTTTTGCCGCCCAGAGCGGCGTCCACCTGCAGGACGGCATCTATACGGCGATCACCGACGATCAGGCAGTGGCGGCGATCATCGCCGAGAACACCGTCTTTTCCGTGACCCTCGCCGATCCCCGGCAGATCGGCGGCACGGACGCATACGACCTGATCGTCGTCGGAGGGGAGGCGCACGCCGGTCCGACGGCGAAGGGGCGGGCGGCACTCTCGGCCTTTGCCACCACCTACCGCCACTATACGGGTGCCGTCTATACCGGGGAGAGCGACCTCTTTGCCGCCTATCCGCTCTGGATCGATACGGTGGAGGTGGAGAGCAGACTCGACTTCGATGCGACGGAGAGCGGGGAGATCATCTCCGCCGTGCAGAGGGGCGATACGGTCCGCCCCTCAGGACCGGTCGAGGAGGTGCCCACGCCATCGGCGACACTCGCCGTCACGGCAGAGGACCTGCGGGAGGATCTTGCCGCCGCACCCGCGGACAGCGGCACCGTCACCAGATATCTCGGGATGTTCTCAGACGGGCCCGACCTCGGGGAGTTCAAGACCCCGTCCCAGCTCTCACCGCCCCTCCCCTTCGATTCGCTCATCTATGTCTTCGTCTTTATTTTCCCCCTCTATTTCACCTCGCAGTTCGCCATGATGTCGGTCGCAAACGAACGCACCGACCGGCGGGGCGAGATCCTGCTCTCCACACCGGCCGGTCCCCTGACGATCATCTGCGGCAAGATGCTCCCGTACTTCCTCCTGATGATCCTCATCAGTTCGGCGATCGTCCTGGTATCCGGCGGGTCCTTCGTCGTGCTCCTCCCCCTCGTCCCGGTCATCCTCTTCTTCCTTGCGGCGGCGCTGCTCATCGGCATGACGGCGCGGAGTTACCGGGAACTCTCCTTTCTCTCCATCTTCTTCTCGACGGTGATGACCTCCTACCTCTTCTTCCCCTCGGTGTTCGCAAATGTCCATGTGATCAGCCTGATCTCCCCCCTCACCCTGATCGTGCTGGAGTTCGGGGGGAGCGGGTTTTCGGCTGCCGACTATCTCTATGCCACCGCCCTCTTCTGGCTCTCTACGGCCCTGATACTCTGGCTCTGCACCCGGAACTTCAATGAAGAGCGGTTGTTTTCCCAGGAGCGCCTCACCTCGCGCCTGCGCTCCTTCATCTTCTCGGCGATGTCCAGGAACCACCCCTTCGCCTCGCTCGTCGCCGTCAACGCCCTCTCCATCCCCCTCGTCTTCATGGTGCAGCTGATGTACCTGGTGCTGCTCTTCAACCTCCCGCTGCCCTGGTCCCTGCTGCTCCTGATCCTGCTGGCGGCGCTCACCGAGGAGGCGGCGAAGTCGATCGGGATCATCGCCGTCTGGCGGGGGATACCCGGTCTATTCACCTGGAAGAACGTGGTCATCGCCGCCGCAGCAACCGGTCTTGGTTTTCTGGTCGGCGAGAAACTCCTGCTGTTTGCGATGCTCTCCCAGGTGACCGGGTCGGTCTTCGGCGCCGTCCTCTTCTCGGGCGTGGGTCTGCTCTGGATGCCTTTCCTCCTCCATTCGGCCGGCGCCCTCATCGTGGGGGCGGCCCTGAAGGTGGGCGGGCGGGGCGCCTATGTCCCGGCGATCCTGCTCGCCGCCGCGGTTCATGCCGCCTATAACCTGATACTGATCGGGGGTGCGCTATGAACGCCCGACATATCCTGACAATCGCACGAAAAGAACTCAGGGGGATACGGAACGAGCGGACGATCGTGCTTGCGATCCTGTTGCAGGTCTTTATCGCCATGTTCTCCTCGTTCCTGGTCGTGGGGTTGACCACCCTCTACGACCCCTCCTCGCTCGGCGGTCTTGCCGGCGGGTATGCTGTGGGGTATGCAGGTGCGGACTCTCCGCTCGATGGCCTTCTGGAGGAGAAAGGCTTCTCCGTGCATCACATGGACCTCTCCGATGCCGTGGCCTCCCTCTCCGAACGGAAGCTGGCGGCCGCGGTCTGGGTGCCGGATACCCCGCCCGATGCTGCCGAACCCGTCAAGATCACCCTGTACACCGTGAAAAACGACATCTCCGCATCGGTCACCGGCACCCGGATCCGGGAGGCGCTGGAGACCTATGAGGGGATGCTCAGGGATACCCGCAGCGACCGTCTCGACGTCCTCCCCATCGAGGTCGCCATACCTTCAGGAAGCGGCGGACAGGGCTTTTTCATCTTCATCTACGGTTTGCTCGTTCCTCTCCTGCTGTTCATGCCGGCGATTATCTCGGCAAGCCTGATCATCGACTTCATCACCGAGGAATACAGCGCCCGCACCCTCGAGACCCTGCTCTCGACGCCGCTCACCTTCTCCGAGATCCTCTGGGGCAAGGTGTTCGCCGCATGGGTGCTCGTCCCGGTTCAGGCCGGTGCATGGCTCATCCTGCTCGCCATCAACGGCATCACCATCGCCAATGTCGTCCCGGTGCTCCTCCATGTCGCAGTGGCATCACTGGCCCTGATCCTTATCGGGGCGATCGCAGCGCTCCATTACCGTGAACGCACGAGCGCACAGTTCATCTACTCCACTGCCCTGGTGGCGGTGCTCCTGGTCGTGCTCTCGGTCCCGGGCAATCCGGTCAACCTGGTCGTGCTTCTCGCCGCCGGCACCGCCGTTCCGGCCGGCTGGACGGGTCTGCTGGTCGTCGGCGGCGGTGCGACACTGCTTGCCCTGTTCACCGAGCGCTATGCCCGCCGGATCGCCAGGACCACCACACCGTAACCGGAAAAACCATTCATTTCTGGCAGAGGTGGCCCGGTTCTGCAGGAAGAAAAAACAAAGAATATATCGTGAGTTTCCGTACTCAATACCTGATCCATCATGATCAGAAAGGCATTCCTTCTGACCGGGGGGGCACTGGTGCTCCTCCTCCTGACCGCCTCTGTCTCGGCCGCCACCATCGGCGGAGACGAGGCCTGGATTCAGGTGAGCTGCAACGTCGACGGCGCATCGATCTACTTCGACAACGACTACAAGGGGCAGATCTCCAGCGGGCAGCTGAATGTCCCGGTCTATACCACCGGCACACCCTATTACACCGCCAAGGCAACGATGGACGGGTATTACACCTCTTCGACCTCCATCGGATCCTATCCGGCGGCAGGGGAGACAAAGACGATCTATATCACCCTGAACCCGGTACCCACGCCGGTGCCCCCCTCCACCGGCACCCTCTCGGTGACCTCCAGCCCGTCCGGTGCGAAGACCTATGTTGACGGGTCCTACTACGGCAGGACGCCGCAGGTGATCTCCGGTCTCTCGGTGGGCTCCCACTCGGTGCAGGTGAGCCTCGACGGTTACACCACCTTCACCCAGTCCGCCGGTGTCAGCGCCGGTGGCGTGACGAACGTCTATGCCGTGCTCTCTCACGAACCGTCGCAGGGGTCGATCTATGTCACCTCCAGCCCCTCCGGCGCCTATGTCTATCTGGACGGATCCTACCAGGGCACCACGCCGAAGACGATCACCGGCGTCGATCAGGGCACCCATGTGGTGGAGATCGAGAAGGCCGGATACCAGGAATGGTCCGGAAGCGTGCGGGTGTATCCAAGCCAGCAGGCCCACGTCTCGGTCAGCCTCACCCCTGACTCGCAGCCGACCTCAGGGACCATCGCCGTGTATTCAGACCCGGTCGGGGCCTACATCTATCTGGACGGCACCTATCAGGGCAGGACCTATCCCGAAGGGTTCGTGGTCATCGGCGTCTCGCCCGGCAGCCATGAGGTGAAGCTCACCCTCAGCGGCTACCAGGACTCCATCACCTCGGTGAACGTGAACTCAGGACAGCAGTCGACGGTCAGCTCCACGCTCACGCCGGTCGGCGCCGACACCGGTTCGATGGAGATCACCTCCGAGCCCGCAGGGGCCACGGTCTACCTGAACAATGCAAACAAGGGCGTCACCCCCCTCACCCTCTCCTCCCTCCAGGTGGGGAGCTATACGGTGACCCTGAAGCTCAACGGCTATGCGGACTGGTCGACGACGGCCACGGTGAACGCCGGCACCACCACCCCGGTCTCGGCCCAGCTCGTCCAGACACCGCCACCGACCACCCAGTCCGCCGCCCTGCCGGTGACCGCCCTCGGCGCCCTGGCAATTCTCGGTGCGGTGGTCGTGCTCCGGCGGCGTCCCTGAACCCATCCCTCTTTTTTGATCAGATCCTTGAAGTGCCACGCGGCCGATAGATCCCATGATGAAGACAGTGGTCATCTCACCGGAGATCGCCACCTATGGGGCAATGCTGATCGGCGGCGTCGTCCGGGAGGCCGGGCACGAGGTCGCGCTTTCCACCGCCCTTGCGGCAGGCGATGCTGAAACGGTGCTCCTCAGCCTCTACTCCACCCAGCACCTGATGGACCCGGCAATACGGGAGTTCGTCGCCGGGGTGCGGGCCTCGGGGCGTCCGGTCTATGTCGGCGGACCGGTTTCGGCCTATCCCGAGTATATCCTGGGGGAGATCGGCCCCGATGCGGTGGTGGTCGGCGAGGGGGAGGAGACGGTGCCCCGCCTCCTCAAGGAGGGCGTGCACCCCGGTCTTCCGGGGATCGCATACTGCGAGGAGGGACGGGTGGTCCTGACACCCCCTGCCCTCCCGGTATCGGTGGAGCGCCCCCTGCCCCTTATCCCGGACACCATCGGAAAACAGAGCATCAGGGGTGCTAACGCATATATCGAGACACACCGGGGCTGTATCGGGGCCTGCACCTTCTGTCAGGTGCCGCGGTTTTTCGGCAGGGAGATCAGGAGCAGGGATCTGGACGAGATCCGCAAAGAGGTCAGGGCGTTCAGGGAGAAGGGGGCCGTCCGCCTCTCCGTCTCCGGGGGGACGGGATCGCTCTATGGGTATGACGGCGACCTGGACACCGGCGCCGTCATCGCCCTCCTGGAGATGCTGGCAGAGGAACTCGGGCCGCGGAATGTATCGGCGCCCGATATCAGGGTGGACGCCATCAATGACGAGATCCTTGAGGCGATCCGGAAGTACACGATTGGATGGCTCTTTTTCGGGTTCGAGTCAGGGAGCGACGAGATCCTCCGCCAGATGGGCAAGGGGGTGAGCACGGTGCAGATGCATGATGCCGTGGAGGCGTCGCGCCAGCACGGTCTGCATGTGGCCGGGTGCTTTATCGTCGGGTATCCGACCGAGACCGAGGACGACTATCAGGCCACAAAGGGGTTTATCGAGGAGGAGATGCTCGACGACGTGTTCATCTCAGTCGCCGAACCGATCCCGCGCACCCCGCTTGCAGAACTGGTGCTGAAGACGCCGCATGAGGAAAATCCCGTGTATGTGCCCCATACCGGCGAGTACCGATCGCTCCGCTTCAGCGAGGCGGAGGCGCGCTACTTCGACCTCTCGATGCACGCCGATCTCTTTAAGCCCACCCTCCATGTGGTCACCGACGAGGTGTTCAACGTCTATCTCTCAGAGGCAAGAAAGCAGGGCGACGATGTGAGGCGGGTGACCGACCTGATCGAGCGCTATGACGGTGCCGGCGGAGCGTGAGAGGAACAGACATATATAGTGAGGATGCGTTCGTCGTGCACAGAGGTCCGGAAAAGAAGAGATCTGATTCAGGTCATGTGAATCGGGTTTTTCCGGTCATTAGCCGCTACCCCCTCTCTTCACCCCCTGCACCGGGAGGGATCACCATGAAACCGTTCACCATCTGCATACTCATACTCCTGTCAGTGCTGTCGGTTCCGGCCGGAGCACTGTTTGAACCGGGCTCAGGTCCGGCGTTTCAGACAGATAAAGAGAACCTTACGGCATCTGAGGGAAAACTCTCCTCTGATCTCCTCGGGATCGCCCGCTCAACCGTGAGCGGCGCCCCACTGCTCTCCGGCGCACCTGAAACCGACGATGGGGGAAGCGTGTATGTGTATGTGGGGCTCGATGCCGCCGCATCCACCCATGTGATCGATCCCTATGCGGATGAGGTGACCGACCGCGATGAGGAGCATCACCTTGCCGCCGCCCATGTGTCTGCGGACGACCTTCTCGATCTGGCATCCGTCCCGTCGGTGCTCTGGGTGCGTCAGGTGCTGCCGCCGTCGGTCAGGACGGGATCGACGGTGACCGAGGGCGACACCCTGCTGCGGGCGGCGGCGCTGAGGGAGGCGACCGGATACGGGGGTGCCGGCATGCGGATCGGAGTCATATCGGATGGCGTCGATCATATCGACGACGCCGTCGCCTCCGGTGATCTCCCGTCCGATGTGCAGGTGCTCTCCAACACCTGCGGCGGGGACGAAGGGACGGCGATGCTGGAGATCGTCCATGACATCGCTCCTGACGCCGACCTCTGCTTCCATGACTGCGGCAACAACTGGATCGCCTTCAATAATGCCATCGAAGCCCTTGCCGCCGCCGGGTGCACGGTGATCTGCGACGATATCGGTTGGCTGCAGGTGCCCTACTTCGAGGACGGGATCATCGCCTCGCACATCCAGTCCCTGGTCGATGATGGGGGGCTGATCTATGTCTCATCGGCCGGAAACGACGCTGATTGCCACTATCAGGCCCTCTTCAGCGATGATGGCGAGGGACGGCACGAGTTCGGGGAGAAGGGTGTGCTGCCCTTTACGGTGTCGCCGGGACGGACGGTCTATCTCATCCTCCAGTGGAACGACCCCTGGGGGGCGTCAGGGAACGACTACGACCTGGTGGTGTACGACGCCAACGGGGTCCAGGTGGCATCGAGCACCGGACCGCAGGACGGGAACGACAACCCGATCGAGGAGGTGCGGATCACCAACACCGGCACAACAACGGCGACCTATTACGCCGCCGTCCAGAAATACTCGGGTTCGGCGCGGACCCTCGAGATCTATGCCTTCGGCGGTATGATCCCCCCGGACGACCGCACCGTTGAGGACTCGGTCTACGGGCATTCGGCGGCGGAGGGTGTGATCGCCGCCGGTTCGATCGACCACCGCGACGGGATCCGCTACTATTCCTCACGCGGTCCGGCGACCATCTCCTATCCGGCGGCGACTGAACGGGGCAAACCCCAGGTGGTCGCCACCGACGGCGTCCAGGTCACCGGCGCCGGCGGGTTTTCGAACCCCTTCTACGGGACGAGCGCCGCCGCACCCCATGTGGCGGCGGTGTGCGGACTGGTCTGGGGGCTTGTTCCGGAGAGGAGCGCCGACGAGATGCGGGGACTGCTCCTCTCCACGGCGGCAGACCTCGGGACGGGTGGGTTCGACAACACCTTCGGGGCGGGGCGGGTCGACGCCTTCGCCCTCTATAATGCGAGCGGTTTCCCGCCGAACGCATCCTTCACCGCATCGCCCCTCTCTGGCGAGGCGCCGCTGACAGTGGCGTTTAACGACACCTCGACCGGAACCCCGACAGCATGGTCCTGGGCGTTCGGGGACAACGAGACCTCCACAGAGCAGCACCCCCTCCACACCTACGCGATGCCCGGCACCTATACGGTCTCCCTGACCGCATCGAACGCCTTCGGGAACGATACGATGACAGAGTCCGAGTACATCGCCGTGACGGCGCCCCCCCTTGAGGCGAACTTCTCCGCCAACAGCACGGCGGGGACGGCGCCGTTCACCGTCTCCTTCACCGATACGAGTGTCGGGACACCGACAGCATGGTCATGGGCGTTCGGGGACAATGCCACCTCCACGGAGCAGCACCCCCTCCACACCTACCTGATGCCCGGCGCGTTCACGGTGAACCTCACTGTCACCGATTCCTTCGGGAGCACCAGCACAAAGACGGCGGAGCGGTATATCGATGTGGACTTCCCGCTGCTATTCGCCGGGATCCGGGTAAACCTCACATCGGGTTTTGCCCCGCTGGCGGTGCAGTTCGATGACGCCAGCACCGGCAGTCCGACGGCATGGTTCTGGGAGTTCGGGGACACCACCACCTCCACAGAACAGAACCCGGTCCACATCTTCACCGCCGGCGGCACCTATCTGGTGAACCTCACCGTCACCGATTCCTTCGGGACGGAGAACCGCACGACAACGACCATTACGGCGATCACGCCCCTGCACCCGGCGTTCACGGCGAACCGCACGGTTGGGGTCGTGCCCTTCGGCGTCGGTTTCACCGACCTCACCCCTGAGGGGGCATCGGCATGGTCATGGGCGTTCGGGGACAACGCCACATCGGCAGAGCAGCACCCGGCGCACACCTACACGGTCGCCGGCACCTACACCGTCTCCCTGACGGTGGACAATGGGGCGGGGACGGTGACGAAGGAGGGGTATATCGATGCCCTGCCCCTCCTCTTCGGCGACGCCAATGAGGACGGTGCGGTGAATCAGGCGGACACCCTCCGGGTGCTGAAGCAGGTGGTCGGACTCTCCGCCCTGCCGGAGGCGGAGAGCGAGGGGTTCAGAAAGAGCGATGTCCACGAGAACGGGGTGATCGAGGTGGGAGACGCCCTCTATATCGCCCAGCATAATGTGGGTCTGCGGGACGTGTGGTTCCGGGCGCTCGCCGCCTGATCCCGGCGTTCTCTGGAGAGAAAAACCATGAAACAGGAGCAGCACCGGATCCGCGTCATCGTCGCCGACATCACCACCCTCGAGGTCGATGCCATTGTGAACGCCGCCAACACCTCCCTCCTCGGGGGCGGCGGGGTGGACGGGGCGATCCACAGGGCGGCAGGACCGGCGCTCCTTGACGAGTGCCGGAGACTCAGGGGGTGCCCCACCGGGGAGGTGAGGGTGACGGCGGGTTACCGCCTGAAGGTGCGCTTCGTGATCCATACGGCAGGACCGGTCTGGCGGGGGGGCGGGAACGGCGAGGACGACCTCCTCGCCTCCTGCTACCGCCGCTCCCTTGAGGAGGCGGAGCGTCTCGGCGTCGGGACGATCGCCTTTCCTGCAATATCGACCGGGGCATATGGTTTTCCGCCCGAACGGGCGGCAGCGATCGCGGCGCGTACGCTCAGGACCTACATCAGCGACCATCCCGCCGCCCCGGACGTCATACTTGTCGCCTTTTCCCGGGCATCGGCGGCGGTGCTGGAGAGGGCGCTTGAAGAAGTCGGCTGAAATGGGGTATGAGGACCTGAAATCCCCTGAAAGGACGTTATAAGAGATGCGCCTCAGATTCAGGCATGGCGGCGCACACGGAATTGTTCTTTATATAGCCGTAGCAGATACGAAAGATCTGTTCCAGATATTCATCGTTTACGTGGACGATGGCCTCATTCACCGGCATGCGTTTCAGGAGTCGGCATAATTCATTTTCGAGGGCGGGATCGTCGACGGAGGAGATTTTGGAGAGGACTTCAAAGAGATACTGGTCAATAACAATGTATTTCACATCACGGTCGCACCGCATCGCAACAACACACTCATCACTGCACAGGGAGGGCATCTCAGGTCAGCGGGATATTATACTGCAATACCACATAAAAGTATCTCAAAATATAAAAAATGAAAATTTAAAAAATTGGTTTTTATTTCATTTTAGACGGGATTATACGCCCATAACCCTCAGAAAACGATGGAGACGGGAGTGCCGGGTGCCTCCCCTCACGCCGTTGCGGAGGGTGAAGCTTCGCCCCACCCCCCCGATCACCCGATCACCTCCCGCACGTTGAGATGCATCCACCCGGTCGGGAATAGGGGCAGAGGGAGGTTATTTTGACCAAAGATATTTTTTCAGAAAAAGGTAATTTTTAACAGCACATTAAGGCCTATTTCCAGAGATCTATCCACAAAGTTTCATTTAATGAGTGCAAATGCCATTTTTCAGGCGAAACCAAATGAACAATAATAAATACAAAATTATGCAAATTCCTCATAATGATCCCCCGACTCATCTGTTCATACCGTGTAGGTTCTCCAGATGTCCGCGAGATGAGAGCGCTCTTTTTCCTGATAGGCACGCTGCTGGTGATGTTCAGCGGTGTTGTTGCAGCGCCGGTTTCTGCGTACAGCGGCGGCACCGGCACAGCAGACAACCCCTACCAGATCAGTCAAGCGAGCGACATTATCCAGCTCTCAACTGATTCTGCACACTGGAGCAGCTATTTCGTCGTGACCACCGATATCGCCCTCTCAGAGAGTCCGACGGCGACGATCGGGAACAGCGGCACGAAATTCACCGGGAATTTTGACGGGCAGGGATATACGATCAGCAACTTCGAATTGTTGAAAGATAGTGATAATATTGGTCTCTTTGGCTGTGTCGGTTCGGGTGGAAAGATTACTCATCTGGGCGTTGAAACGAATGCCAATGGTGTACGCGGAAGCAATTCTGTCGGTGTGGTTGTTGGAGATAATCGAGGCTTGGTTACGAATTGCTATGCAACGGGCGCTGCCACCGCAACTGAAGGTGATGCCGGCGGTCTTATTGGTTTGAATGATGGCTCCGTAACGAACTGTTATGCAACGGGCACTGCCACTGCAACTCTTTATGATGCCGGCGGCCTTGTTGGTTTGAATTATGGCTCCGTAACGAACTGTTATGCAACGGGCAATGCCACTTCTGAATATGATGTCGGCGGTCTTATTGGCTGGAATGACTTTGGCTCCGTAACGAACTGTTATGCAACGGGCAATGCCACTGCAACTGGAAGTGACGCTGGTGGTCTTGTTGGCTGGAATATCGATTCCTCATTAATAAATTGTTATGCAACGGGTATTGCCACTGCTCCTTCATATGCCGGTGGTCTTGTTGGTTACAATTGGGATAGCTCCGTAACGAACTGTTACCGTTACACCGGTGGACCTTCGGAAACCGGAATTCTGATCACTGATATTACGAAATTTAAGGACTATGTTTTTTTAATCGGAACATCACCGGATAATGGTCTGAAATGGTCTGCAAGTATCATCAGCACCGATGCCGATTCATCAAAGATCTGGCGGGCTTTTTCGGATAAGAGTGAGTATCCACTCTTCCAGTGGCAGGTGCAGGTAGAACAACTCTATAGCGGTGGAAGCGGCACGTCGGATGACCCGTACCAGATCAGCACCCGGGACGATGTCATCTATCTCTCAACCGATTCTGAAAACTGGGACAAGCATTTCATCGTCACAACAGACATCTCCCTCGCTGACGGAAGCCCGACGGCGACGATCGGGAACAGCGGCACGAAATTCACCGGGAATTTTGACGGGCAGGGCCACACCATCAGCGATTTCACCCTGAGTAAAACCGGTGTTGAAAATGTCGGCCTTTTTGGGTATGTTGGTTCGGGTGCAGAAATTAAGGACCTGGGAATCACCGCCGGTGACGCCGGCGTAACCGGAAAGTGCTATGTCGGTGTCCTCGCCGGCAGTAACACTGGCAGCATCACCAACTGTTCTGCAACCGGGAATGCCAATGCCAGTGATTATGCTGCCGGTGGTTTTGTCGGGTATAGTGAAGGCACCATCACAAACTGTTATGCAACCGGGAATGCCACAACCGGTACTGCTAATCTTGCCGGTGGTCTTGTCGGGTATAACAACGGAGGAACTATCACAAACTGTTATGCAATCGGGAATGCAAATGCGGAGGTTAGATTTGCCGGCGGTCTTGTCGGGTATAACAACGGAGGAACTATCACAAACTGTTATGCAACCGGGAATGCAACTGTTGGGACTAGTTTGACCGGTGGTCTTGTTGGTTCAAATACTGGCACCATCACAAACTGTTATCGGCACTATAACGGTGGCGATAATTCCTGGGGCACATATGTTCCCGACCTTATGACGCTCAGGGACATTGCGTTCCTCACCGGAGATGAACTCAACAACGGTCTGAAATGGTCTGCAAGTATCATCAGCACCGAGGCCGATTCGACAAAGGTCTGGCGGGCATTTACCTACAAGAGCCAGTATCCGATCTTCCAGTGGCAGTCGTTTGGCACCGGAACAATCCAGGTAAACTCAACGCCTGCCGGTGCAAACATTTCCCTGAACGGCGTCGCCACCGGGAGCGAGACCAATGCAACGCTCTCTGCGATTCCTGCGGGGACATACAATGTTTCCGCAACAAAATCCGGGTACGATACCGGATATCAGAGCATTACCCTTACCGGTGATGCAACTGCATCCGTCAACTTCACCCTCGTCCAACAGGTCGGGACGCTGCAGGTCAACTCCACTCCGGCGGGTGCTCTGATCTCCATTAATGGCAGCAGCACCGGCAATTACACCAACGCCACCTTCAGCAATTATCTGCCAGGCACCTACAACGTGACCGTTGAACTTGACGGCTATATTCCCTCACCCGGATTCAGGACCGTGACCCTCGCGACCGGTGAGACTGAAACCGCTGCATTTACCCTGGTCCAGATGTACAGCGGGGGCAACGGCACGGCGGCAAATCCCTACCAGATCAGCACCCGGGACGATGTCATCTATCTCTCAACCGATTCTGAAAACTGGGACAAGCATTTCATCGTCACAACAGACATCTCCCTCGCTGACGGAAGCCCGACGGCGACGATCGGGAACAGCAGCACGAAATTCACCGGGAATTTTGACGGGCAGGGCCACACCATCAGCGAATTTACGATTTTTAATTGGTTCGGTTCGTATATCGGGTTCTTTGGGTACGTTGATTCCGGGGCGGAGATCTCGAATCTCAGAATCACCGCCGGTGACGCCGGTGTATCCGGATCAAACAATGTTGGTGTCCTTGCCGGTTACAACACGGGCACCCTCACCAACTGTTATGCAACCGGGAATGCCACAGCCTTCGGGGATTATGCCGGCGGTCTTGTTGGAGAAAGCCATGGCCCCCTCACCAACTGTTCTGCAACCGGGAGCGCCACTGCCAATGAGTATGCCGGCGGTCTTGTTGGAGAAAGCGATGGCACCCTCACCAACTGCTATGCAACCGGGGATGCCACTGCCACGGAGAGTTGGGCCGGCGGTCTTGTCGGGTATTTCAATTCTGGCACCATCACCAACTGTTCTGCAACCGGAGATGCCACTGTCACGGCTAGTTGGGCCGGCGGTCTTGTTGGCTCTTGTGGCAGTTCCAGTATAACCAATTGTTCTGCAACCGGGGATGTCACTGCCGGGGATGAATATGCCGGCGGTCTTGTCGGGCAAAGTTATGGCAGCATCACCAACTGTTATGCAACCGGGAATGCATCTGCCGGGTATGATTGTGCCGGCGGTCTTGCCGGGTCAATCAGATCTGATGGCAGCATCACCAACTGTTATGCAACCGGGAATGCCACTGCCAGGAATGATTATGCCGGCGGTCTTGTTGCGGAGAACATGGGCGCCATCACCAATAGTTATGCAACCGGGAGTGCCACTGCCGGTGGGAGTAATACCGGCGGTCTTGTCGGATATGTTTTTTCTGGCACCCTCACCAACTGTTACCGGCACTATAATAGCGGCGGGTGTTTCAACGGCACATATGTATCTGATCTGACGACGTTCAGGGACATCGATTTCCTCACCGGCACTACGCCGAACGACGGTCTGGGATGGTCTACGGGTAACATCAGCACCAGCGCCGATTTGACAAAGGTCTGGCGTGCATTTACCTCCAAGGGTCAGTACCCGATCTTCCAGTGGCAGTCGTACGGCACCGGTATAATCCGGGTAAACTCGACACCTGACGGTGCGGACATTTCCCTGAACGGCGTCGCCACCGGGAGCGAGACCAATGCAACGCTCTCTTCGATTCCTGCGGGGACATACAATGTTTCCGCAGCAAAATCCGGGTACGATACCGGGTATCAGAGCATTACCCTTGCCGGTGATGAAACAGCATCTGTCAACTTCACCCTCGTCCAACAGGTCGGAACGCTGCAGGTCAACTCCACTCCGGCAGGTGCCCTGATCTCCATTAATGGCAGCAGCACCGGCAATTACACCAACGCCACCTTCAGCAATTATCTGCCAGGCACCTACAACGTGACCGTTGAACTTGACGGCTATATTTCCTCACCCAGATTCAGGAACGTGACCATCTTTAGCGGTGAGACCGAAACCGCTGCATTTACCCTTGTCCCGCTGTACAGCGGCGGCAATGGCACCGCGGCGAATCCCTACCAGATCAGCACCCGGAACGATGTCATCTATCTCTCAAATGATTCTGTCAACTGGGACAAGCATTTCATCGTGACCGCGAACATCTCCCTCTCCGAAGGAGGCCCGACCGAGACGATCGGGAACAGCGGCACGAGATTCACCGGGAATTTTGACGGGCAGGGCCATACCATCAGCGATTTCACCCTGAATAAATCCGGCGTTGATTATGTCGGCCTTTTTGGATGGGTTGGTTCGGGTGCAGAGGTTAAGAACCTGGGAATCACCGCCGGTGACGCCGGCGTAACCGGAAAGTGCTATGTCGGTGTCCTTGCCGGATACAGTAAGGGTAGCCTCACGAACTGTTATGCAACCGGGAGCGTCACTGCCAGTGATTATCTTGCCGGTGGTCTTGTCGGGTATAACAGCGGAGGCAGCATCACCAACTGTTATGCAACCGGGAATGCCACAACCGGCACTGGTAATCTTGCCGGTGGTCTTGTTGGGAATAACGTCGAAGGCACCATCACAAACTGTTATGCAACCGGGAATGCCGATGCCGGGAGTAGGTTTGCCGGCGGGCTTGTTGGACTTCTCCAATCTGGCACCATCACCAACTGTTATGCAACCGGGAATGCCACTGCCGGGAATGAATATGCCGGCGGGCTTGTCGGGGAGAACTGGGGCACCATCACCAACTGTTACCGGCACTATAACGGCAGCGATAGTCTTGACGGCACATATGTTTCCGATCTGACGACGTTCCGGGACATTGCGTTTCTCACCGGCACTACGCCGAACGACGGTCTGAAATGGTCCACGGATATCATCAGCACCGATGCTGATTCATCAAAGATCTGGCGGGCATTTACCTCCAAGAGTCTGTATCCGATCTTCCAGTGGCAGTCATTCGGCACCGGTACAATCCGGGTAAACTCGACGCCTGACGGTGCGGACATTTCCCTGAACGGCGTCGCCACCGGGAGCGAGACCAATGCAACGCTCTCTTCGATTCCTGCGGGGACATACAATGTTTCCGCAGCAAAATCCGGGTACGATACCGGGTATCAGAGCATTACCCTTGCCGGTGATGAAACAGCATCTGTCAACTTCACCCTCGTCCAACAGGTCGGAACGCTGCAGGTCAACTCCACTCCGGCAGGTGCCCTGATCTCCATTAATGGCAGCAGCACCGGCAATTACACCAACGCCACCTTCAGCAATTATCTGCCAGGCACCTACAACGTGACCGTTGAACTTGACGGCTATATTTCCTCACCCAGATTCAGGAACGTGACCATCTTAAGCGGTGAGACCGAAACCGCTGCATTTACCCTGGTCCCGCTGTACAGCGGCGGCAATGGCACCGCGGCGAATCCCTACCAGATCAGCACCCGGGAGGATGTCATCTATCTCTCAAATGATTCTGTCAACTGGGACAAGCATTTCATCGTCACAAATGACATCTCCCTCGCTGAAGGAAGTCCGGCGGAGACAATCGGGAACAGCGGCACGACATTCACCGGGAATGTTGACGGGCAGGGCCATACCATCAGCGATTTTACGATTGCTAAAACCGGTGTTGATAATGTCGGTTTCTTTGGGTATCTGAGTACCGGTGCGGAGATCAGGAATCTCAGAGTCACCGCCGGTGACGCCGGTGTATCCGGACAGACTTCTGTAGGGGTCCTTGCTGGTCGCAACAATTATGGTAACATCACCAACTGTTCTGCAGCCGGGACTGCCACTGCCAGCGCCAGTAATGCCGGCGTTCTTGCCGGGTATACCATAGGCCCCATCACCAACTGTTCTGCAACCGGGAGTGCCAATGCCGGGGCTCACAATGCCGGTGGTCTTGTTGGGTATGGCTACGAGGTCGCCATCGGAAACTGTTCTGCAACCGGGACTGCCACTGCCGGCGGGAGCAATGCCGGCGGTCTTGTTGGGTATAGCAAAGGCGCCACCAGCACCACCACCAACTGTTATGCAACCGGGAATGCTGATGCCGTGACGAATTATGCCGGCGGGCTTATCGGGAATAGCGAAGGCACAATCACCAACTGTTCTGCAACCGGGACTGCCACTGCCAGCGGCTTTGCCGGCGGTCTTGTTGGGTATAGCAAAGGCACCACCAAAACCATCACCAAATGTTCTGCAACCGGGAATGTCACTGCTGATGGTGATTATGCCGGCGGGCTTGTCGGGTGGAACGGTGGCACCATCACAAACTGTTATGCAGCCGGGACTGCCACTGCCGGGACGAATTATGCCGGCGGGCTTGTCGGGTATAGCTATGGCAGCATCACCAACTGCTATGCAACCGGGACCGCCACTGCTGATGGTGATTATGCCGGCGGGCTTGTCGGGTGGCTCTATTTATTCATCAGTAACAGTTATGCAACCGGGACTGCCACTGCCAGTACATCTGCCGGCGGGCTTGTCGGGGAGTACCACGAATACGGCGGCACCTCTAACTGTTACCGGCACTATGACGGCGGCGATTGTCGTGAAGGCACATATGTTTCCGATCTGACGAAGTTCAGGGACATCGCCTTCCTCACCGGCACTGCGCCGAACGACGGTCTGAAGTGGTCCACGGATATCATCAGCACCGGCGACGATTCATCAAAGGTCTGGCGGGCATTTACCTACAAGGGTCAGTACCCGATCTTCCAGTGGCAGTCGTTCGGCACCGGTACGATCCAGGTAAACTCGACGCCTGACGGTGCGAACATTTCCCTGAACGGCGTCGCCACCGGGAGCGAGACCAATGCAACACTCTCTTCGATTCCTGCAGGAACATACAATGTTTCCGCAACAAAATCCGGGTACGATACCGGATATCAGAGCATTACCCTTGCCAGTGATGCAACGGCATCCGTCAACTTCAGTTTGATTGCTCAGGTCGGGACGCTGCAGGTAAACTCGACCCCGGCGGGAGCAGCCATCTATCTCGACGGCGTGCTGAACGCATCGGTCACGAATGCGACCCTGAGCGCTCTTGGCACAGGTACCTATAATGTGACGGTGGTGCTGGACGACTACGAGACCGCCGTGAACGATTCGGTGACGGTCTCGTATAATGAGACGACCCAGGTCTCATTCGACCTCGTGCACCAGACCGGCGGTCTGCAGATCAACTCCTCGCCCGCGGGGGCGGGCATCTATCTCGACGGTGTGCTGAACGCCTCGGTCACGAATGCGACCCTGAGCAATCTCGATACCGGCACCTACAATGTCACGCTGGTGCTGGAGGACTACGAGACCGCCGTGAACGAATCGGTGACGGTCTCGAACAATGTCACAACGCTCGTCACCTTCGACCTCGTGCGCCAGACCGGCGGTCTGCAGATCAATTCCTCGCCCGCGGGTGCCGCCATCTACCTGAACGGCACTGCGAGCGGTGTCACCAATGCGACGCTGGGTGATCTCGATACCGGCACCTATAATGTGACGCTGGTACTGGAGGACTACGAGACCGCCGTGAACAATTCGGTGACGGTCTCGAACAATGAGACGACCCCGGTCACCTTCGACCTTGTCCACCAGACCGGAGATCTCCGGATCAATTCGACTCCTGCAGGGGCGACCATCTACCTGAACGGCACTGTGAGCGGTGTCACGAATACAACGCTCAGTGACATCAATACCGGGACCTACAACATCACCGTCGCACGCACCAATCTGGCCCCTCTCTCCCGGACTGTCACGCTCTCGTCCAACGAAACAGAAGACGTGCTCTTTGAATTCTCCAGATACAGCGGCGGGAACGGAACCGCAGCAAGCCCCTACCGGATAACCTCGAGTGCGGATATCGAGGAACTCGTGTCTGTCCCGGAGGACTGGGCCGGGAAGCACTTTGTCGTGGATAATGACATCACTCTTACATCCGGTCAGCCCTCCGCACCCATCGGCAACATCACAGTCCCGTTCACCGGAACGTTTGGTGGGCAGGGCCATACCATCAGCAATTTCACCCTGAATAAAACCGGTGTTGATCACGGCGGTCTTTTTGGGTATGTTGGTACGGGTGCAGAGATTAAGAACCTGGGAATCACCGCCGGTGACGCTGGCGTAACCGGAAATAGCTGGGTCGGTGTCCTAGCCGGGTATAACAATGGTGGCACCATCACCAACTGTTCTGCAACCGGGAATGCCACTACCGACAAGGGTATTGCCGGCGGGCTTGTTGGAGGCAGCACTGGCACCATCACAAACTGTTATGCAACCGGGAATGCCACTGGCAAAAATGGTGCCGGCGGTCTTGTTGGAGGCAGCACTGGCACCATCACAAACTGTTCTGCAACCGGGAATGCCGATGCCGAGACGGATTATGCCGGCGGGCTTGCGGGTTACAATAACGGCACCATCACAAACTGTTCTGCAACCGGGAATGCCACTGCCGACGAGAGCTGTGCCGGCGGGCTCGCCGGGTATAACAATGGTGGCACCATCACAAACTGTTCTGCAACCGGGAATGCCGATGCCGGGACGGATAATGCCGGCGGGCTTGTTGGGCATAGCGACATCAGCGGCACCATCACAAACTGTTATGCAACAGGCAATGCCACTGCCAGAGATATGTTTGCCGGCGGGCTTGCGGGTTCGATATTTGGTGGCAACGCGCTAAACTGCTATGCAACCGGGAATGCCGATGCCGGGACGGATTTTGCCGGCGGGCTTGCGGGTTACAATCGCGGCACCATCACAAACTGTTACGCAACAGGCAATACTACCAGCGCGATTGGTGCCGGTGGTCTTGTTGGGGGAAGCGATGGCGCCATCAAAAATTGTTATGCAACGGGCGCCGGGAATGCTCAGTCTCATGCCGGCGGTCTTATTGGAGGCAGCGCTGGCACCATCACCAACTGTTACCGGCACTATAATGGCGGCGATTGTCTTGACGGCACCTATGTTTCTGATCCGACGAAGTTCCGGGACATCGATTTCCTCACCGGGGATACGCCTGACGACGGTCTGAACTGGTCTACGGGTAACATCAGCACCAGCGCCGATTCGACAAAGATCTGGCGGGCATATACCTACAAGAGTCAGTATCCGATCTTCCAGTGGCAGTCATTCGGCACCGGCACTATTGCGGTCGCCTCAGCTCCGGCAGGTGCGTCCGTCTCCCTGAACGGCGTCGCCACCGGAAGTCAGACCAATGCGACGTTGTCTGATATGCCCGCTGGCACGTATACTGTCACGGCCGAACGTGACGGGCATATTACTACTCCGGCATCTCTGGAAATCACTCTCGGTGCCGGTGAGACCGAGACCGCTGCATTTACCCTCGTCCAGCTGTACAGCGGCGGCAACGGCACGGCGGCAAATCCCTACCAGATCAGCACCCGGGACGATGTCATCTATCTCTCGACCGATTCCGCCAACTGGGACAAGCATTTCATCGTGACCAATGACATCTCTCTCTCCGAAGGAAGCCCGACGGAGACGATCGGGAACGGGAGCAGTTCAGATTATTATTTCACCGGAACGTTTGACGGTCGGGGCCACACCATCAGCGAATTTACGATCGATAAAAGCGGTTTTAACAGTATCGGCCTCTTCGGGTACCTCGGTTCAGGTGCAGAGATTACCAATCTCAGCGTTGCGACCGGAACCGGTGGCGTTCAGGGAAAAGCCAATGTGGGAATCCTTGCCGGTGCAAGTGAAGGCAGTATGATAAACTGTTCTGCAACAGGCAGTGTCAGTGGATCTGAGGCTGTTGGCGGCCTTGTGGGTGTAACAGATGGCACCATCACATACTGCTATGCAACATGCACTGCCACTGCCGAAAATGGTGCCGGCGGTCTTGTGGGGGGAATGGCTGTTGGTGGCAGCATCACCAACAGCTATGCAACAGGCACTGCCACTGCCGGTACGTATTATGCCGGCGGTCTTGTGAGTCTGATGGAAGGGGGCACCGTCACCAACAGCTATGCGACAGGCAATGCCACTGCCGGTGCGTGTTATGCCGGCGGTCTTGTGGGTATAATGGCTGATGGCACCCTCACGAACTGCTATGCAACGGGCGCAGGTAATGCTCTGTATCAGTCCGGCGGTCTTATCGGGTTAAATGAGGACGGCACCGTCACCAACTGTTACCGGCACTATAATGGCGGCGATTGTTTCAACGGCACATACGTTTCCGATCCGACGAAGTTCCGGGACATCGATTTCCTCACCGGGGATACGCCTGACGACGGTCTGAACTGGTCTACGGGTAACATCAGCACCAGCGCCGATTCGACAAAGATCTGGCGTGCATTTACCTACAAGGGTCAGTACCCGATCTTCCAGTGGCAGTCGTATAGCACCGGCACCATTGCGGTCACCTCGGCTCCGGCAGGGGCATCCGTCACCCTCAATGGTGTTGACTCAGCAGAGGTAACCAATGCCACCTTCCCGGACATGCCTGAGGGCCTATACAACGTCACGGTGGTGCTGGACGGTTACGAGACCGGAGTGAATGAGTCAGTCGCCGTGACAGGCAACGAAACGACGTCTGTCTTCTTCGACCTCGTGCGCCGGACCGGGGGTTTACAGATTAACTCAACACCTTCCGGTGCAAGCATCTACCTCGACGGCGTGCTGAACGCCTCGGTCACGAATGCGACCCTGAGCGCTCTTGGCACAGGTACCTATAATGTGACGGTGGTGCTGGAGGACTACGAGACCGCCGTGAACGAGTCGGTGACGGTCTCGTACAATGAGACGACCCAGGTCTCATTCGATCTCGTCCACCAGACCGGCGGTCTGCAGATCAACTCCACGCCCGCGGGAGCGAGCATCTACCTTGACGGTGTGCTGAACGCTTCGGTCACGAATGCGACCCTTAGCAATCTCGATACCGGCACCTACAATGTCACGCTGGTGCTGGACGATTACGAGACCGCCGTGAACGATTCGGTGACGGTCTCGAACAATGCCACAACACTCGTCACCTTCGACCTCGTGCGCCAGACCGGCGGTCTGCAGATCAATTCCTCGCCTGCGGGTGCCGCCATCTATCTTGACGGTGTGCTGAACGCATCGGTCACGAATGCGACGTTGAGCGATCTCGATACCGGGATCTACAATGTAACAGTCGCAATGAGCGGATATGATTCAGAAACTCAGAACGTCACGGTATCATCAAATCAGACAGAAACGGTGAGTTTCACTCTCGTCCAGCAGCTCGGGACGCTGCAGATCAACTCCACGCCCTCGGGGGCAGCGGTCTACCTGAACGGAACCGCAACCGGCGACCTCACGAATGCTACCCTCGCAGACAAACCGGTCGGGACCTACAATGTGACGGTTGAACTGGACGGATACGACCCGGCAACGGAAGTCGTCACCCTCTCCAAGGACGAGACCGAGGAAGTCTCCTTTACGCTCGTCCAGCAGCTCG
>NZ_PGCL01000005.1 GCF_004297185.1 Methanofollis fontis | reverse complement strand
TGACTGCGTCTGCGATGACATATCCATCGGTGGCGTCGTTTCGTATCCTGATTGCCCCTCCTGAATCTGCATAGAATGTATAGGTTCCAAGAAGGTAGAACTGCCCTCCGTTGACCCTCTGGTTGACGGTGACGGTGTCCGTCTGACCTGCATGGACGATATCGACGGGTGTGTTCGATGCCCTATTGCTGTACTGGGTATAGTATATATACACGTTATAATCGCCGTCTTCTGGTATCTGCGGGCTGAATGTGACGCTTTTTTCCCCTTTACCGGTGTTTCCGTCATGAAGATAATTTGCCCCATATGGCGGGTTGACCAGAGTATAGGAGCTGGTAGTCCACGCACCCGTCATGGTGACATGGGCTGAATCGGTGTTGTCGATAACGATCTCCTCACCTGACGGTTGTGACGGTGGATCTGAGGTCGGTGGTCCTTCATAGACGATTCTGACTGCGTCTGCGATGACATATCCATCGGTGGCGTCGTTTCGTATCCTGATTGCCCCTCCTGAATCTGCATAGAATGTATAGGTTCCAAGAAGGTAGAACTGCCCTCCGTTGACCCTCTGGTTGACGGTGACGGTGTCCGTCTGACCTGCATGGACGATATCGACGGGTGTGTTCGATGCCCTATTGCTGTACTGGGTATAGTATATATACACGTTATAATCGCCGTCTTCTGGTATCTGCGGGCTGAATGTGACGCTTTTTTCCCCTTTACCGGTGTTTCCGTCATGAAGATAGTTTGCCCCATATGGCGGGTTGACCAGAGTATAGGAGCTGGTGGTCCACGCACCCGTCATGGCGACATGGGCTGAATCAGTGTTGTCGATGGTGATCCCCTCGTCTGACGGTTGTGACGGTGGATCTGAGGTCGGTGGCCCTTCATAGACGATTCTGACTGCATCTGCGATGACATATCCGTCAGTTGCGTCGTTTCGTAGCCTGATTGCTCCTCCTGAATCTGCATAGAATGTATAGGTTCCAAGAAGGTAGAACTGCCCTCCGTTGATCCTCTGGTTGACGGTGAGGGTGTCCGTCTGTCCTGCATGGACGATATCGACGGGTGTGTTCGATGCCCTGTTGCTGTACTGGGTATAGTATATATACACGTTATAATCGCCGTCTTCGGGTATCTGGGGGCTGAATGTGACGCTTTTTTCCCCTTTTCCGGTGTTTCCGTCATGAAGATAGTTTGCCCCATATGGGGGGTTGACCAGAGTATAGGAGCTGGTGGTCCACGCACCAGTCATGGTGACATGGGCTGAATCGGTGTTGTCGATGGTGATCCCCTCGTCTGACGGCTGTGATGATGGATCTGAGGTCGGTGGTCCTTCATAGACAATTCTTACGGCGTCAGCAATGACATATCCGTCAGTTGCGTCGTTTCGTATCCTGATTGCCCCTCCGGAATCAGCATAGAATGTATAGGTTCCAAGAAGGTAGAACTGCCCTCCGTTGACCCTCTGGTTGACGGTGACGGTGTCCGTCTGTCCTGCATGGACGATATCGACGGGTGTGTTCGATGCCCTGTTGCTGTACTGGGTATAGTATATATACACGTTATAATCGCCGTCTTCTGGTATCTGCGGGCTGAATGTGACGCTTTTTTCCCCTTTTCCGGTGTTTCCGTCATGGAGATAGTTTACCCCATATGGCGGGTTGATCCCGGCAAACGTGCTCGGGGTCCATGTTCCGCTGATGGAGACATGGGCGGCGTCGGTGTTGTCGATGGTGATCCCCTCGTCCGGGGGGGTTGTTGAACCGTCCAGGATCTGGTCCAGTGTGCCGAACCACCTGGTATTCATCTTTTTCTCCCCGGATTCGTCAGGATGAAGAAAATCATAGGTGTCGGCGGTGAGATCGAACCCTGAGTAGTGATCGACGACAATGACCGGAGATCTGTCGGTGGTCATCGCATCGGCCATTCCTGCTATCTGACTGTTATATGTCACTGCCAGCGGATTTACATTCCATTCTTCATGGGGTGACTTTGTTGTGGGTATGATCCTGGCGACAAGGATGGTAACATCCGGATTGTCGGATCTGAGAATGGTGATGATCTGCTCAACGTCTTCAATCGTATTGGCAATGACCTCTTCACCGCTGATACCAAAGACGATCTCCTCCCAGTTCAGGTCGTTGGTTCCTATATGCAGTAAAACCACATCAGGGGTATACCCGGAAAGCCAGGTGGCAAGTCTGTCGTTGGAGTCATATCGCCCGTTGATGAGGTGGTCCGCCCGCCATCCAGCATGACCTTCATGATCCTGATCAAAATCCTGGTAGAGGTTTGGCGTCCCGCTCCAGCTGAGATCCATGGTGCCGCAGAAATCGACATTGGTATACCCATTATCCTGCAACGTATGCCACAACCAGTATCTGTAACTGGCATGGTCCTGATCGGCCTGGGTAATTGAATCCCCGAGGGGGAGAATGGAGACTGTTGATGCGTCTGCTGTTATTGCATCTGAATATAAACCGACAGTGCCTGCTGTGGAGGATTCCAGATGCAGTAGATCGTTCCCGTCACCAGATCCCCTATTTTTTTTTTTTGTTTTATCCTCTTTATACGCATCTGCAGGAGTGATGAGAGGGTGGTAGTCCAGGGATTCCTGTCCGGGGGTTCCATATTTCTGCTCCCCTACACCGTCATTGTTACTGTCCGTCCCGGTGTAATCGCTCCAGTAGTTGCCCAGGCAATTCTCAAAGGTGTTCCCTTCGTATTCATAGGTGATTGGAGACGACGAATGCCAGATATCTAATGATCTCGGCATAATCCCGGTGAAACCGACGTTATTCGTGTTTTTCATGAATGTGTTCAGATAGATGTCATTGAATGACGTCCCCACCATCATGCCATACTCATTGTTGCTGATATTGTTCATTTTTATAAGATTGAAGGCGGATCTGTCTGAAAATATGCCGTAACTCTGTGAATTGTCTGAAATGGTATTATTCAGAATGATGCTGTCGGCGCACTGGATGAGTGAGATCCCACCCCTCTGTATGGTGTTGTTCTCGATCAGATGCCTGGATGATGATGTGATGTAGAGTCCTCCTCCCTCGATGTGGTTTCTTGAAATTATTGCAGCATTGGAATTCAGGGCAATGCTTGCATTTTTTATCACAAAGTTCTCCACCATTACGCCTTCCGCTTCGATCCTGATCGCCTCTGGAGAACTCCGCCGATGGATGACTGGCAGACCCTTTCCTGTATCCACCCCCTGGATTGTGAGATTATCTTTCTGGACAACGATTCCCCCGTAGATGCCGCTTTCGACCTTTACTGTATCTCCAGGTTGTGCTGCATCCAGTGCTTCCTGGATGCTCTCTCCATCTGATACTGTGATCTGTCCGGCATATGCCGATGATATCATTCCGATGAGAAAAATAAATGCTATAAACAATTTTTTGCTATTCATATCCGTCCCCCCCCAGGGCGGTGGCAGGTCTCCTGCTCGATCTCAGAAATGTATCTTTTGTATAAAAGGGTATGGGTGTCGTATGTGACTGGAAGCCCGGTTTTCCGGGTGTTATCTGGATTTTTCAGTCTCATATGGTTGGAATTATGCAATTTTCTGAAATATGGTTGATATTTTGTATTGGTGGTTGAATATTGCGTAATATTGTGGCGTAATGATGTATTCAGGTCCCATCGATGCTGTCCAATAAAGAGAAGATGATGTCCTGATCAACTATCCGGATGTCCCATCCCACGACTGTCCTGCACCAGGAGTGAGAGATACACCTTTTCGAGGTTTTTTGCTAATTTTTCAAAATTTCGGTTCTCCATCACCCATGAATGCCCGTTTTCTCCCATAACTCTGGCCCCTGCAGGATCTCTGAGTATCTGAAGGAGGCCCTCTGCCAGGGCGTCGACTTCAAATGGTATCAAAACTCCCCCTTTACTTGCCTCGAGAGCCTCTTTCTGTTCGGGTATTTCGAAATTTGCCACAACCGGTTTTTGCATCGCCATGTACTCAAACAGTTTTATCGGGGAGCTGAGTTTGAAGAATGGCAGGGGGGGGATACACGAAACCCCTATATCGGCTGCGGCGATCAGATTGGGTATCTCATCCTGGTCAACCTGTCCGGTAAAGACAATATTATCCTTGATTCCACGCTCCTCTGCGATGGTTTCGAGATGGTCACGGTCGTTCCCGTCCCCCACCATGAGAAGGTGACAGGGATGTTCATCCTGTGAAATTTTCGCAAATGCATTGATAAGAACGTCCAGGTGCCGTTCCCTGTGCATTGCTCCGATGTATATGATGGTGGTGTCCTCTCTGATGTGGTAGCGCTCGTGGATCTCTTTTTTATCAACCAGGGGGGGCTGAATGGCCTTCACACCGTTCGGGAACGGCAGCATTTTCTCCCTTTCTACTCCTTTTTCTGCAAAATCATCCGCCATCCATGCCGTCGTCGGCAGAACCAGGTCGGCATTTTGCATCAGATATGCCCTGCAATATTCATCTATTCTCAGGAAAGGCAGGATATGCTTCTTGTTCAGGTACGATGCATAGGTGTCTCTCCGCTGTTCAAGGGGATTTGACAATTCATATACAAAGGGGAGATGGTATCGCTTCTTCAGGTACAACCCCAGGAGTGCATCGAATGTGCCATCCCTGACAAAAACCAGGTCATACTGTCTCTCCCGGAAGATCTTCAGGATGGTGTTCATCCTCCGAAGTCCATATCCGATTTTGCATCGTTCGAACATCTTTGGCCAGCGTTGTAAGGGTATTTCAATCACCGAAATGCCGTTGAATACACTACTCTGTACTCTTTTCGCTCTCTCCGAAGGAACGACCCAGGTGATTTCATGGCCGAAATGTGTCAGATAACTGGCAATGCCGATCTGCGGGACTATCCGCATATTTTCATGGTATCTGTCTCCAAACAGCATGCATATTTTCATCTTTTCCAGACCCCCCGGTTCTGGACCGGATGCCAGATGTGAAATGAGTATGAATTCCTGATTTGATCTCTTTATTCCCTGTACTGTGCCGTTGAATCGTGCTTTTTCCGGGCGGAATTCACCCGGTGTTGCGCTATGCTGTATTCATGTCATGATCCCCTCTTTGTGGATATGGACCGGGGAGGAGAGAGCGGGTAAAAAGGATGAATTTTTGTTTTTTGAGGATTTTTGTCCTGCATTCTGATAGAATCCGTCGAGTTTCTTTTTTTTCCCCGGAAAAAAGATGCTGACGGGCAATCTGGATCTGGTATGCCGCAATAAACTCTCTGACATCGTCCAGTTTATCTTCAGGGACATCTCCGTTTGAAAGTGCGTCCATCGATCTCTGCAGGATAACCGTCCTCCAGTTCTCGCTCGTTGCCTGTTCTGCTGTCCTGTTCTCTGCTTCTTTGTGATATATTGCACCGGTGATGCTGTTAAAGGCAACCGGATATTTCAGGGCGATATTGAACCATGTGATCAGGTCCTCTCCGATACGTATGCCCGCAGGAAATCCCCCACTCTCCATCAACACTCTCTTCGGTATGCCTGCCACCGAAGAGCAGACCGGTTGATCCGAGAGTCCAGCCGTCAGGAAATAACTGGGGATCAAACCCTCCCATGGTGCCTGCGGGATCCCCTGATACCTGCAACGGGATATTCCCCCATCGGGTTCGAAATTCACCCGGTCTGTTACATATATTCCAGCGTCCGGGTAGCGATCACGCAGTTTCATGATGGTTTCGAGAAATTCTGGAAGCCATTCATCATCTGCATCCAGAAATGCAATAAAATCGGTGTTGGATTCGACGATGCCACGGTTTCTTGCCGCTGATACGCCGCGGTTCTCCTGCCGTATCAGACGGATCCGCGGGTCATTGAAGTGTTGAACGATCTCCGGACCTTCATCCTCTGACCCGTCGTCGATCACCAGGACTTCGAAGTCCTGGTAGGTCTGACTGAGAACGGAATGAATCGTGCGTTCGATATGAAGCCCTTTATTGTACAGGGGAATGACGACTGAAACGGATGGTGACATCTGGTCTCTTCCTGCGAATCAGAGTGTTTGATCCTCGCCCGCTGCCGGATGAATGTCCTGCTCTGTGGTGCCAGAAGGGTCCATGGCAGTGTAATCAATCGGTGTTCGATGTTCCATTCTCCTGAGATCAGCGGACCTGGTATCAGATGTTATTTATGATCGCACGCTCCCGGCGTCTGTTCGATGGAGAATGGTGGTTCGTGGTCATTGCTTGGTCTGGCAAGGGGCCATTGCGACCCCAGTCTACTTTTTTTGATATATAATTGTATTGGTGCCGGGTCCCGTATCTTCATCGAAATAAACTGTTCATTGGGTTTAGATCCCTGTGATGCACATGCAATGCTGAAGACGAAGGTCTCTCTGCGATGTGAAGATGGTGCGGTCTCTAGAAGGAGTGACTCCACCGTGTGCATGCCGCTCAATGCAGATGGATCAGGGAAAACCGATTATTGGTCCGAGAAATCTCATGCCAGAAAGGAAATTTTCTGCTGTATTGGTGAAGGCACGAGTGATAGGATCACCTTCCGTTCTTGAAGGCTCAGGCCGAAGCGCCAGATCATCCCTGTATAGGCAAGACCGACGATCGCCGAGCAGGCACCCAGCTGGATCCAGCTCGTAATGGAAATCCAGAAATGGAGAATGTAGAGTGATGATGCGATGATGATAACCGCAACCAATCCTGAAACGAGAGGTCGAACGAATGTCGTGCTGGAAACCCCCATAATCCGGGCAGCATACCAGGGAGTGAAGATCGAATTTTTCATCGTCAGCATGATTGCACCGGCGATTGCGACGCCATACATCCCGAGGGCGGTGAAATTCACCAGAAAAACAGCAAGGAGGAGGTTGCAGATCCCCATTCCCAGGGTGATGAGGCCGGGAGTCCTGACTTTATTAAATGCCACTTCTATCGGGAAGAGCGGCCTGACGGCGAGATTGATCACGAGGTGACCGATCAGAATCCACATGAGGGGAGCGAGTCCGGCGAATTCAGGGCCGACCCACAGGGTCAGGAGCTGTGGTGCAAAACCGGATATCAGCCCGACCGGGAGGGCGATAATATATCCCATACATTTCACCGCGGTCTTTGAAATCCTCAAAATACTATCGAATTTTTCCCTGGCATAGTCGATCATAATGACAGGGCCCACGACACCGTCGAACATGCTTGCCATACTGCGGAGGAGCAGACTCCAGGTCAATGCGATGGCATACTCGCCTCCGGCCACCGGGTCCAGTGACAGATTGATGACGATCAGGTCTATCTGCGTGAAAAGCAGAGAACCGGCGACTGTAACGAGATACCATCCTCCCAATCCTGAAAGGTCCTTGAGGCGCTGGATGTTAAAGTCCCTGGGTTTCACCTTCAACTGAGGGGCGATCCATTTCCAGAGCAGGAGGGTGATCACAAAGGCGATTATGGCCGCAATAAAGAACGACACGCCGATGTATCTGATACTGGGGGACAGAATGAAGAACAGGGCAACGACGATGATCACCTGAGAGAGATAGCGGACAACCACGATCAGGTTCTTCAGGTCGAGGCGGTTGTGCGAGAAGAGGGGGACACCGAAATTGCTTGCCCATGCATTCAATAAAAAAGCGGAGATTATCCCCAGAAACATGACCATTGCATCATCCGCGATCCCCTCCGGGATGGAAAATATGCTTTCTACATTGAACGATAAAATGGCCGCAATCGGGGTGATGATGAGTATCAGCCCGAGGGCGCCAAATATCGCCGTGTTGAAGGTAATATTTGCCTTTTTGAAGTTATTTGTTCTGAGATCGACGGTCAGGTAACGAGAAACGGTGGTATGGATCGATTCCGTGATGATGCCGAAATAGTTGGTGATCGAGGTGGCAAGCGGAATGAGCCCGTATGCCGCCACCCCCAGACTCTGCACATAAAATGGTGTGAGCCAGAACCCGACCACCAGATTGGTAAGAGAGACCGCAAAATAGGAGAGGAGATTGCGTGGAACCTGTCTGCTGTAATTCTCATCGTCTTCCGGGGAGTTTGGCAAAAGATCCTTGCTCCATTTATCAATTTTTCAGAGCAGGCGTTTTCAGGCTTGATTCAGAGTGGATAATCTGTTTCCTGTTTACAGGAATTGCATTCAGAAACGCCCCGCCCCCCCAACGCCGGGATGGAGACATCATACTATTTAATCCTGTCTATCTGTGTGGCCTCTGCCGCTGATGCTTTGGCCATCCTGAGTTATGGGGGTGCTCCTTTGATGCTCAGATTCCCGTTTGCACCACGTAATTGCATCAGGTATCAAAGGAGAGATTGCCCGTGAGGAGGTGATCGTCCGCGCCGCCGCTGCGGCCACCGAGACTGCGTAATCCACTATCCTGAACGGTTCATGACCTTCCCCCTCTCCTGCCCCGGCGAGGATGAAATGCTGGAAGATGACAACGGTTTTACGGCCTTTGCCTGGTACATGGCCGGGCAGTATGCCGGCAGGGCCAGGAGTGCGGAGGAAGACGGGCGCTGTCTGGTCTCTCTGCACTTCGACCACTGAAGGCCGGTTCAGCCCCGGCCGCTGTCTCCTCTATCATCCTCCCGCACGCAGAAGAGGTACTCCTGCGCCCATCCGGCATGGGGGCCGAAGTGCTCCCGCGCGAAGGCGGCGATGGCCTCGTACTCCCGGCAGGTCATCGGTCCGTCTCCGCCGGCGGTATTGAGGTAGTGACGGCGCATCATCCGCCTGATGTGCACGTCCACCGGGAAGGCCTCGTAGCGCTGGAAGGCGAAGAGGAGGATGCAGTCCGCCGCCTTCGGGCCGACCCCCGGAAACTCCATCAGCACGTTTTTTGCGTCGCTGTAGGGGAGGGCGGTCACCCGCTCCGCCCACTCCGGATTGTTGGCACACATGGCGGCGGTGGCGCAGGCATAGGGTGCCCGATATCCCAGCACACAGGAGCGCAGGTCGTCCTCGGTGCAGCCTGCAAGGGCGGATGCATCCGGGAAGGCATGTCCACCTCCCGGCAGCGGATCGCCATAGCGTTCGGCAAGAAGGGCGATGCGTTTTTTTATGACCGGTATGTTCGCATTCGTCGAGCAGATATAGGAGATCAGGGTCTCGAAGGGTTCCTGCCTCAGGATGCGGAGCCCCCTGCACCGTTCGATCGCCGCGTGGATCCGGGGATCGCGATCGATCGAGGAGAGGATCCCGGCAAGGTCGAGGTCGAGTGCGAAGTAGCGGCGGATGAAGGTCTCGTCGGCGCCGTCAAACCGGACCAGATCGTTGTCCTGCCGGATCCGGATCCGGTGCCTGCCGGCGATGCCATGCCAGGTCCCATCTCTCTTTTCCCAGCGAAACGCCTGCCCGCACCCGAGGGTGGCGTCGAGATCAAAGGGTGCACCCGAACCGGATTCGAGCACAATGGATTGTTCCATCAAAAAATGGTTATTTTTTCTTTTTGGTGACAATCTCGGTGCCGTAGATCCGGGACTGGACGTCATGACCGAGTCTGCCGATGGCGTCCGAACGGCAGCGGGCGCAGTGGCGCATCTGCTTGATATACGGGGCACACCGGTCCTGCATCTCCCGCTTTTCCGCGGGCGTGGGCGGGGTGATGTCCCTGAACTTATACTGCGGGATCAGCGGGATCAGGTTGAAGGAGTATGCCCCCATCTCGCCGACTGTCCGGGCGATCTCCGGGATATGCTCGTCGTTGACGCCGGGTATATAGACGCAGTTCACCTTCACGAACATCTTGCGCTCGACGGCCATCCTGATCCCCTCAAGCTGGTTTTTGAGCAGGAGTTCTGCGGCCTCCCGGCCGGTATAGTGTTTGCCGTGATAATTCACAAACGAGTAGATCTTCTCTCCGATTGCTGGATCGACGGCGTTGAGGGTGACCGTAACATTTCCAACGCCATATTGCTGGAGTTCGTCGATCCGTTCCGGAAGCATGAGACCGTTTGTGGAGATGCACATGATCAGGTGGGGAAACGCCTCGTGGATCAGTTTCAGCGTCTCAAATGTCTCCTCGTTTGCCAGCGGTTCGCCGGGTCCTGCGATCCCGATCACCTTGACGAAGGGGAACTCGTCGATGACTTTTTGCACCAGTTCGAGGCTTTCTTCGGGCCTGATCACCTTTGACGTCACGCCCGGGCGGCTTTCATTCACGCAGTCAAAGTCCCGGACGCAGTAGTTGCACTGAATATTGCAGTCCGGTGCAACCGGCAGGTGACAGCGCCCGAAGGTGTGGCAGGCGTTTTCAGAATAACACGGGTGCTCCTGAATTTTTCGCAGCTGTTCGGGGTCATAGGGTACGTCCTGGTCCCCGACCCGCGCCGTCCTGTATTCTTCTTCCGCCATAGTAAACAACACTGTATCTCTCTTCCGCATTATATTACCATTCGGTTCCTGTCAGTCAACGGGGGGGAACGATTATATCGGCGACGGCACATCTCCATCCCATGAAACCAACATCGGCAGCAGTCTTCCTCTGTCTTGTGACGGTCATCCTCTGTGCCGGATGCGCATCCGCTCCCGGAGACGGGGAAACGCCGTCTCCGACCACAGTCGTGACGACCGAACCCACCCCCGAACCGGTGGTGAGTCCGGTGCTCGTAATCGATCCCCGTCTTGCAGATATGCGGATCGGCCTTGATGCGGTGGAACTGAGTGATAGAAGCGGCCTGTTCCTGACGCTCACCGTCGATCCGGCGTGGGCCGAGGTTGCACGCGCCGGAGCGCCCGTAGAAGCGCTGTTCTTTGCATACAACACCGCCGACAGGGCTACGGGATATGTACCGGCATCGCCCGCAGACGTCCGTGCCGGCGACATGCCCTACCGGACGCTCTCGGTCACCGTCTATGATGCAACGGTCATTTTCAAGGCCGATCTCCCGCGGGACTCCGAGAACAAGAACCTGGATATTGAGAAAGAGTATGTCTATGGGGCATTTGTGTCGCTGAGGGACTGAGACTGATGTATGGTGATGTGCTTCCGGAACGTCGGTCGGAAGGGGAACCCCTCAAGGTTCCCCTATGAGATGGTGGATCCGTCTGGCATGGAGATGATGTGTCTATGCCGGGTGTTCTCTCCTCGATCCGGTTGCTGACAATTCATCTGAGGGATGCCCCATGCCGGTTCATCGGGCAAAAAGTGAATTTCAGGTGTCGCAGCCCGGTGCCTTTGATTCCTGGAATATCACCCGGCCCTTGGGGGTGAGGGTGATCGAGGTGAATGTGTAGGGTTCAGATGAGGAACGGAGGTGGATGTCCACTGCTCCTGCCGATTTCAGCTCTCTGACGGCAGCATTGAGGTCATTTGGCCTGAGTCCGGTGATTGATCCGAGTTCCCTGCCGGTATACTGTCGCATGACTCCGCTAACAAGTGTATACATGATTTTTTCTGCATTTTTACTCAATTTTTCCATGATTATCTCCGGGGATCGATTGGATGCACTCGATATCTCGTTTGCACACATAAACCTTCGTATCCGCTGAGGGGGGGGATGTTCATGAAGGCTGGTTAACCCGTGGGCAGCCTCACAACAATATTTATTATTTTGTATTGTGACATAATCCAATGCCATGAGAAAAAGTTTCTTGATGCTACTCGCGGTGGTGATGGTAGCTGCCGCTATTGTTGCAGGCTGTACCGGCACCGGTGGGGAGACGACCCCGGCACCGACAACGGCGCCTGCAGAGACGACAACACCTACAGAGACAACAGCACCTGCAGAAACACAGACGCTTCTGATTGCAACCACGACCAGCCTGTATGATACCGGACTTCTGGACTATATCCGGCCGATGTTTGAGGACGAGTACGGCGCCGAGGTGAAGATCACCGCCAAGGGCACTGGACAGTCCCTCGAACTCGGGCGTGGGGGCGATGTCGACGTCATGATGGTCCATGACCGCGCACGTGAGGACGAATTCATCGACGAGGGCTATGGCGTCAACCGCCGTGTGATTGCCTACAATTATTTCGTGATCGTCGGACCGGAATCTGATCCGGCAGGAATCAAGGGTATGGACCCCGAAGAGGCATTCCTCACCATCAGGGAGATGGGTCTTGCTGATCCGGAATCCGTGAAGTTCGTCTCGCGCGGAGATGATTCCGGCACCCACGGAAAGGAAAAGGCCATCTGGACGTCGGCGGGCATGGACTACACCACAGATGTCCAGGGCTCTGGTGACTGGTACATCGAGGCAGGCACTGGAATGGGCTCCACCCTGGTGCTTGCAAGCGAGAAGGAGGCCTATACGCTGAGTGATATCGGCACCTTCCTTGCCTATAAGGGTGACATCCAGCTGGTCACGCTCGTTGACAAGGGCGATATCCTGCTCAACATCTACAGCGCCATGCAGATCAGTCCCGATCGCTTCCCTGAGGTGAACAGCACCCTCGCAAAGGAGTGGATCAATTTCCTGATCTCACCCGAGATCCAGGATGAGATCGGTAACTTCGGTGTTGCCGAGTACGGGGAACCGCTCTTCTTCCCGTCACGCGGTGCATGGGAGACGATCGGCGTCACGCAGGCAGAGTGTGAGGACCCCATCCCGTGATGGGGATCCTTCTCTTTTTTCCATTACATTCATGGTCTCGCGGAAACCATGAGGGGGTAGAATATGGTTGACTCTCTGAGCGGTCTCGAACCGATCGGCGAAGGACTGGTGCAGGCGTTCTACCTGATTGTATCGCTCGATCCGACGATCATCGATATCACGCTCCGCAGTCTGCTCATCACCTTCAGTGCCGTCATCATCGGTTCGCTCATCTCCCTGCCGCTCGGCGCCCTGATATCCTTCAATGACTTCCCCGGCAAGAAGACGGTCATCAACCTCATCCAGACGCTCTATGCCATTCCGACCGTCGTCGTCGGTCTTGTGGTATTCATGTTTCTCCGGAGGATCGGTCCCTTCGGGTTTCTGGACCTGCTCTTCACGCCGGGCGGGATGATCATCGGTCAGACGATCCTGGTCCTCCCGATCATCACCGGGCTGACGATATCGGCACTCTCCGGTCTGGACACCACCATCAGGGACACCATCATATCGCTCGGTGCAACGAGTCTTCAGTTTTTTCTCTCGGTCATGAAAGAGGTCAGGTTTGCGATCTTTGCCGCCATCGCCCTGGCATTCGGGCGGGCGATCTCTGAGGTGGGTGCGGCGATCATCATCGGCGGGAACATCCAGACCGGCACCTTCTGGGGCTCCACCCGCATCCTGACGACAGCGATCACCCTTGAGACCGGCAAGGGGGACATCGCCCTCTCCATCGCCCTCGGCATCATCCTCCTCTGTATCGCACTGATCGTGAACTCACTCATGACGATTGTCCAGCAGAGGTGAAGGCGTGATCGAAATAGAGCATGTGGCAAAAAAATTTGGCGATAAAGAGGTGCTGCGCGACGTCAATGCGGTGATCAGGGACGGGGAGATCTTTGCGATCATCGGTCCGTCTGGTTCAGGCAAGTCCACCCTTCTGCGGATCATCAACCTCCTCGACCGCCCGAGCGGCGGGCGCGTGCTGCTGGATGGCGAGGACATCCATGCCGAACGGAACCAGGCGCTCTCTTATAGGCGAAAGATGGCGATGGTCTTCCAGAAACCCGCCGCTTTCAATGAGAATGTCTATGAGAACATCGCCATCGGGCTTCGGATGCGGCACCTGCCGGAACCTGCGATCCGGCAGAAGATCGAGGAGGCGCTCGAGGTGATCGGGCTTACCGGCTATGAGAAACGCCGGGCAAAGACCCTCTCGGGCGGCGAGATGCAGCGGGTCGCCCTGGCGAGGGCGATCGTCACCGAACCGGCGGTCCTCCTCATGGACGAACCCACGGCAAACCTCGATCCGGTTTCGACGGCGGCGATCGAGGACCTCGTGCTCCAGATAAACCGGAAGTTCGGCCAGACCGTGGTCATCTCCACGCACGACATGCTCCAGGGCCAGCGCCTTGCCCACCGGATCGGGGTGATGATGGACGGGGTGTTCTCCCAGATCGGGACACCCCGCGAGGTGTTTGCGATGCCGAAGAACAAGCACGTCGCCCGCTTTATCGGCATCGAGAACATCATCTCCGGAACGATCGTCCGGACATCGGAGGGTGTTGCAGATATCGCCGCCAATGGTGCGACCATCCATGCCGTCACCCCGCTTCCTGTCGGCACGCGTGTATGCGCCTGCGTCAAGCCCGAGGACATCACCGTCCACCTGATCGACGGCACGCAGATCAGTGCACGCAATGTACTCGACGGGACGATCAAGGCGGAAAAGGCCTTCGGCCCGCTCGATCATCTCACCGTCGACTGCGGGATCCCCATGTCCGTCCTGATCACCTGGAAATCCTCTGAAGAACTGGGGATAGAAAAAGGCGCCCGCATCCGGATATCGTTCAAGGCGAGCGCCGTTCATGTCATGGAGGACACCGACTGAACGGTGTCACTCTGGTGCCTTCTCTCTCTTCTGCCAGCGGAGCAGATATGCCAGGATGAGCCCGACCACGAAGCCGACGGTGATGTTCACCAGGACCGAGAGCACGGCGATCACGATGGTGACCGCATAGGAGTCGGTCTTTGCCGAGTGTTTGCCCAGTTCGACGGCGGCAAAGAAGAGCAGACCGCCGAAGACCCCGAGGGGGATGAGGGCGAGACTCTCCGGTGAGGCGAAGAAGAGGGCGAACCCCAGGAAGATCACGCCGGCAATGATGTTCGACCCGCCTGTGCGGGCCCCGAAGCGGTGCTGGGCCGCAAGCCCGCCGGCGCCATGGCACATCGGAAAACCCCCGAGCGGGACCGAGACCAGGTTCATGATCCCGATGGTGCGGGAGAGGCGGTCGGGCGGTACATCGGTTTTGAAGAGGTCGTGGGCGAGGAGGGAGGTCGCCAGGATCGCATTCGTGAGGGTGAGCGGGAACTGCGGTGGGACGAGATAGAGTCCGGCGTGGACGAGATCGGCGGTGGAGGGGAGGAGGAGGGAGGGCAGGGGTATCATCGAGAGGTTGGGGAGACCGGCGGTGAGGATGCCGGCGCCGATCCCGATGGCGAGGACGATGAGTGCCGAGACATCATTGATCTTCCAGTGGAGGGCAGCGATGAAGAAGATCACGACGACAGCAACGGAAATGCCGGCAAAGAGGGGGTCTGATATGAGAAATCCGATAGAGGTTTTAATCAGTACCAGGGCAAGTCCTGCCTGCACGCCCCTGATGACGGAGACCGGGATCCGGTCCCGCAACCAGGTCATGCTCCCGCAACACCCGAGGCCCAGGAAGATCACACCGATGATCAGTCCGGCGCCGGCGATCTCCCCTGCTGTCAGTCCTTCGGCGATGGCGATGGCACCGACCGCCTTCAAGGGCTCTATTGGTATCGGGAGGCGGTAGATCAGTCCTGAAACCACATACCAGAGGGCAAAGAAGAGGAAGATATGCGCGAGGTTCACGTTGCAGACCAGAGCGACGCCGAGCACGATCGGGAGGATGGTGCCGAAGTCTCCCACCGATCCGGCGAACTCGCCGATGGTGAATCTGAGCGATAATGGTCTGTTTTTCTCCTCCATTTCCACTGCTTCCTCCATCTGTGCGCATCATGTATATGATGTTCGCCTATGATGCGCACAGGGTGTATATGTCTCTCCGGAGTGTTAAACCATAGGTCTTTATTTACAATGTTAATTAACGCTGTCATCATGAAGTCATTCCCGATCCTTGTGGCCCTGCTGCTGGTGGTGGGCGCCTCCTGTGCCATCTGCGGATGCACAACCGAACAGACGTCGACCACCCCGCAGGTCTCTGAAGATAAGGAGCTGATGGTCTACTGCGGCGCCGGTATCCGCGGCCCGATGGAGGAGATCGCTGCCCTCTACGAGAACGAGACCGGCACCCTGATCGAGTTCACCTTTGGCGGTTCGGCCCAGCTGCTCAGCCAGATTGAACTGGTCGAACAGGGCGACCTCTACATGCCCGGCGCAACCGCCTACATCGAGAAGGCGGACGAAAAGGGGTATGTGAGCACCACCGAGAAGGTCGTCTACCACATCCCGGTGATCGCCGTTGCAAAGGGCAATCCGAAGAATGTGACCTGCATTGAGGACCTGGCCCGGGACGACCTGACGGTCGTCATCGGCGATCCCACCGGACCTGCCATTGGCAAGACCACCAAGAAGATCCTGAATGGCAGTGGACTCTGGGAGCAGGTCGATCAGAATGCCGCCGCAAAGCGCGCCACCGTCAACGAACTCGTTGTCGATGTCTGCATGGGCACGGCAGATGCAACTGTCATCTGGTACGATCTCTATGTCCCCGACAAGATGGACCTTGTAGAGATCCCGCAGGACCAGAACGATATCAAGGTGATCCCGATCGGTACGCTCTCCTTCTCGGAGAACCCGGTAGAAGCGCAGAAATTTGCCGACTTCGTCGCCTCCGATGAGGGCAAGGCGATCTTTGCGGAGCACGGGTATGTCATCTACCCGGACCCGAAGTATGAGTCCTGAAAAACCTGAACACCACCCCTTTTTCTCTTTCCCGGCGAGGTCATTCCCATGCATACTGAATCAACCGATCCGACACGACAACCGGTCACCTACCGGCCCATCGGCGTCATCAGGACGCCCTTTACCGAACAGGAGAACACCCCCATCCAGGGGATATTCAATCCGGCCTGCGGCACCGTCGAGGTCTTCCCGGAGTATGAGGAGGGGCTGCTGGATGTCGAGTCCTTCTCGCACCTGATCCTCATCTACCACTTCCACCGGGCGAACGGTGCCATGCTCCGCCAGAAGCCCTTCCTGGATGTCCAGAAGGAGCGCGGTATCTTTTCCATCCGCCATTTCAACCGCCCGAACCCGATCGGGCTCTCGATCGTGGAGCTGAAGGGTGTGCGCGGCACCACCCTCGATATCTGCGGCATCGACGTCCTCGATGGCACGCCGCTCCTGGATATCAAGCCCTATGTCCGCCAGTTCGACCACCGCGAGGAGGTCAGGAGCGGATGGGTGGACGATCAGCATGTGGACGATATCAGGGAGTGGAACAGCACCCCCGAGGCGCTCAGGCACCGCGGCCGGGTGAATCTGTGAATGCCCCGAACTCCCTGAAGGCGGCGACGGTCGGCGTTGCCGCCCTGATTACCGCCTTTATCGTCATCCTGTTGCTGCTGGTCGTCACCCATCCCTCCCCTGCCGCACTCGTCGCCTCCATCGCCTCGCGTGAGATCCAGTTCGCCATCTATCTCTCGATCGTCACCTCGATCGCCTCGACGGCGATCAGCATCCTGATCGCCGTTCCCTCGGCCTATGCCCTTGCGCGATATGATTTCCTCGGCAAACATGCGGTGAACACGATCGTGGATATGCCGCTCGCCCTCCCACCCCTCGTCGCTGGTGTGGGGCTGCTGCTCTTCTTCGGGACCACGCCCATCGGTAAGGCGCTTGCCGAGGCGGGACTGGTCTTCATCTTCACGCCGCTCGGCATCATCGTGGCCCAGGTGTTCGTGAACTTCCCGTTCATGCTCCGGATCATGCGCTCCACCTTCGAGGGGATCAGCCCCCGTTACGAGTACGTGGCAAAGACGCTGGGGTGCACCGATCTCCAGGCCCTCTGGCGGGTCACCCTGCCGATGGCGACGAGCGGTCTCATTGCCGGCGGTGTGATCACCTGGGCGAAGGGGATTGGAGAGTTCGGTGCAGCCCTGATGATCGCCGGTGCGACGCGGATGAAGACCGAAACCCTCCCGATCTCCCTCTTCCTGAACATGTCGTGCGGAGAGCTGGAGATGGCCATCTCGGCGGCGACGATCCTGATCGTCATCTCGGTGGTCTCGCTCTATGTGTTTGAACGCTATGGCGGGAGTGCCCGGTTATAGGAGGAATTGAAATGCTGGAAATCGAACACGTATCCAAGGACATGGGGGAGTTCGTCCTGAAGGATGCCTCCCTCCAGGTGAACGACGGTGAGTACCTGGTGATCATCGGGCCGACCGGTGCCGGGAAGACGATCCTCCTCGAGACGCTGGCCGGGATCTATCCGCCGGACTCGGGCCGCGTGGTCCTGGACGGTCGGGACATCACCGATGTGCCGCCACGGGAGCGAAACATCTGCATGGTCTACCAGGACTACATGCTCTTCCCCCACCTCACGGTGGCAGAGAACATCGGTTTCGGTCTGCGGAACCGGAAGGTGGAGGCGACGGAGATCGAGCGGAAGGTTACCGATGCCGCCCGCTTTCTGGCCATCGATCACCTCCTCCACCGCCATCCTGATACCCTCTCCGGCGGAGAACAGCAGCGGGCGGCGATCGCCCGGGCGATCGTCATGGAGCCCGCCCTCCTCCTTCTCGATGAACCGCTGAGCGCCCTGGACGGGCAGACGCGTGAGAAGCTCAGGAAGGAACTGCGGCGCCTCCACGATCTCTACGGGATCACGGTGATCCATGTCACCCACAACTTCGAGGAGGTCTTCTCCCTCGCCGACCGCGTGGCCGTGATCCGGGGCGGTGAGATCGTGCAGGTCGGCGAACCGCACGAGGTCTTCAGGAAACCGAACTGTGAGTTTGTGGCGAATTTCGTGGGAGTGGAAAACCTCTTCCACGGTAGGTGCGTGCAGAAGGGCGATCTCTGCGAGATCGACGCCGGCGGCGTCAGGATCGTCTCCGCCACCTGTTCGGGGGACGGTGAGGTCACGGCGACCGTGCGACCCGAGGACATCCTGATATCGCGCACCCCCCTGGATTCGAGTGCACAGAACTCATTGAAGGGAACGATCGTGGATATCGTCGACAATGGCATGGTCGTGCGGATCACGGTGGACGCCGGCATCCCGTTTGTGGTGGTGCTCACCCGGCGGGGCGTGGTCGATCTGGACATCCATCAGGACGAGGAGGTCTGGATCACCTTCAAGGCCTCATCGGTCCACGTCTTTTAATCCCGAGGCCTTCAGCAGTTCCCTGAATGTCGCCCCCCCGATGACCGCCTCCGCCTCTGTCAGGTGGGAAGACGACATCAGCCCAAGGAGGAGTCGTGTGCCGGCGGGCGTGGTCGATATCCCGACCCGCTCCACCCTCCTGATCAACCCGTCCCGCTCCATCTCCGCGCAATATGGGAGCACATAGTAGTGCGGAACACCGAGGTGTTCGGCAAGGCGCCGGGTGGTCGGGAACTGGACGCTGACGGTGCCGTCCCGGTAGTGGACGGTGACAACGCGGTCGACATCGAGCAGGATCCGCACCGCCGCCGCAAAAATGGTCTCTCTGTCCGGCGCTGTCATGTCAGAAAATGGGCGAATGGAGGGGTTACTCCGCCTTCATCCCGCCGCGCTCTTCTTCTGCCATCGGTTCGAGATACACGATCTCTGCGCCCACGTCGGCAGCGACCTGTTCAAGTTCGGTCTTTCTGAAGTGGGTCGCCTCGATCTTCAGGTGTGCGTTGTCCCCCTTCTCTCCGGTGACGGCGACAACCCTGAACTTGGGTTGCTTGACACCGGCACCGACCTTCTGTCGTCCTCGTACATAGATCTTCATTGCTTCACCTCGCTCCAGCTGGTATACCAGTTGGTTGATCGAATCTTATATCATGCTGAAATATATACTTTTTCCATCTGGTGATACTATCAAAGAACAACGGTTCGAACTGGATTCTGGTCTTCGTGGGGAGACGCTTGTCAGAAAAGGGCTTATGAAGAGGGTTTCTGAGATCCCGCAGATCCGGATCATGCCCGACCTCAAAGTGGTGAAGATCGGCGGGCACGGCACGATGGATTTCGGCCGCGACGTCGTCTTCCCGATCGTTGAGGAGCTCGGGGCGCTGAAACAGTCCGGCGAGAAACTCCTTGTCGTCACCGGTGGCGGCGTACGGGTGCGGCATATCATGGACATCGGGATCAACCTGGGCATGCCCACCGGTGTGCTCGCCGAACTGGCGGGCACAATCAGCGAACAGAACGCCCTGATGATGTCCCTCCTCCTCTCACCGCACGGTGGTGTGCAGGTGGCATCCGACGACCTCCTCAATCTCCCCACCCTCACCTCACTGGGTCTGCTCCCGGTGATCCACGGCACACCGCCCTATGGTCTCTATGAGCAACCCCCGGAGATGGGATCGATCCCGCCGAACCGCACCGATACCGGCGCCGTGCTCATTGCCGAGGTGATGGGGGCGAAGACCTGCATCCTGGCCAAGAATGTCGATGGACTTTATGCCGAGGACCCGCGCCTTGACCCCGATGCGGAGTTCATACCTGAGATCACGGCATCTGAACTCCTCGCCCGCGATATGGAGGACATGGTGCTCGAGAAGAAGGCGGTGGAACTCCTGCTCTATACCAAGCACATCACCGAGATCCGGGTGGTCAACGGGCATGTGCCCGGCACCATCACAAAGGCCCTCAGGGGAGAGCGGGTCGGGACCGTGATCCGGCGGTAAACAGAAAATTTTAGGAGAAAGGGGCTTCACATGCCCCTCTGTGTTCACTCCTCTTTCATGCTCCCGCGCTCTTCCTCGGGCATCGGTTCAAGCCAGACGATCTCGGCACCGACATCCCTGGCGATCGCCTCGATCTCGTTCTTCCTGAAATGGACCGCCTCGACCTTGAGGTGCCCCTCGTCTGCCTTCTCTCCGGTGACGGCGACCACCCTGAACTTGGGTTGCTTGACGCCGGCACCGACCTTCTGGCGTTCACGCACATAAAATTTCATGACGTCCCCCCTGCCGCATATGATCGGCAGCACACAAATCACTATATATTAGTGTATATACTTTTCCCGTGTGATCCTATGACTAAAGGACGCTTTGAGCTGGAGTCCGGTCTCCGGGGGGAGACGCTGGTGAGAAAGGGGTTGATGCGCCGTATCGATGAGATCCCGCAGATCCGGATCATGCCCGCACTGAACGTGATCAAGTTCGGCGGACACGGCACCATCGACTATGGCAAGGATGTGGTCTTCCCGATCGTCGAGGAGATCGGTGCCCTGAAGGGTGAGGGAGAACAGGTCCTGGTCGTCACCGGGGGCGGGGGACGGGTGCGGCATATCATGGACATCGGGATCAATCTCGGTATGCCCACCGGTGTGCTCGCCGAACTGGCGGGCAAGATCAGCGAACAGAATGCCATCATGATGTCTGTGCTCCTCTCGAAGTACAACGGGGTCAGGATCAAGACCGACGACCTGCTCGAACTCCCCACCCTGATCGCTCTGGGTCTGCTGCCGGTGACCCACGGCACCCCCCCGTACGGCCTCTACGAGCAGCCGGCCGATATGGGATCGATCCCGCCGAACCGCACCGATACCGGCGCCGTGCTCATTGCCGAGGTGATGGGGGCGAAGAACTGTATCCTTGCCAAGAATGTCGACGGCCAGTTCGCCGAGGACCCGAGGGAGAATGCGAATGCAGAGTTCATCCCCGAGATCACCGCCGCAGAACTCCTCTCGATGGACATGGAGGACATGGTGCTTGAGAGAAGGGCGGTGGAACTCCTCCTCCACACCCGGCACATCAGGGAGATCCGGGTGGTCAACGGGCATGTGCCCGGGAACATCACGCGGGCCATCAGGGGAGAGCCGGTCGGGACCGTGATCCGGGGGTGAACCGGATATATTCTGACACCCGTCCGGGATGAAGAGGGGCTGCGGCCATACTGCCTCTCCCCTCCTTTTTGTAGTTGTCTCCTGCGAGGTATGTCTTGGGCTGCGTTTCTGCCAGCTTTTTGCCTTTTTGCCCTTTTTTCGTGCTATAATTCAGAAAATAGGTCGCTCATCCCGGTTGTTTGATGGTGCCTCCCGTCATCGCTAAAAAGAGAAAAGGGTTCAGTTGGAGGTGAAGAGGTCATCGTAGTCTGCAGGCGTGAGGTCATAGTGGTAGAACTCACTGTAGAATGCGGTGATCCGTCCTTCGACATCGAGATCGGCAAACCGGTCGGGATACATCATCTCCCCTGCCCAGAGCATGCCCGGTATCAGGTTGGTGCTCGGCGGGGCGTTGAAGACACTGAACGGTCCATAGGGCGTGTAGAAGACCTGGTGGTTCTCCACGGCCGTGACGTTCTCCCAGAGTGGGTCGGTGTAGACCGATGTAGCAAAGGTTGGATCGTCACAGAAGATCAGGTCCGGGTTCCAGAGCAGCACCTGCTCTATCGAGACCGGTGTCTTGCCTGATCCCGGCGTGACGGCGCATTCGGCCACGTTCACCCCACCGCAGATTTCGATGACCTGGGCGTGGAAGGAACCGGTGGGATCTGTGGCGAGTCCATCCGCACCCTCTGCATAGTAGACGCGGCGACGCTCGTCCTCAGGGATGTCGCCTGTGCGGGCGGAGACCTCGTCCATCACCTCATTGTAGAACTCGATCAGGGAACCGGCCTCGTCCTGACTCCCGAGCACCCTTCCGACAAAACTAACGGTGGTTTCGAACTGCGTTGCATCGTTCGATGCAAGCACGCCGACGACCGGGATCGGGTCGAAGTTTGCCTGCCGCTCCTCGATGTTTTCCTCAAGGGTGCCCTGGCAGTTCGCCCCGTCGATGATCAGATCAGGGCCGAGGGCGATGAAGGTCTCGTAGTTGCCGCTCATGGACCCGAACCATCCCCCAACGACCGGGAGACTCTTGTAGTCCGCCGGCATCGGGTCGCCGGGGTTGAAGTTCCATCCGAGGAGTTTGTCGGGCGCGATCATGTAGGTCATGATCGTGGTGGTCGGGTTGGTGGTGAGCACGCCGTTCACCTCGTCCGGGACGATGATCCGCCGCCCGACCATGTCGGTCATATAACGGGTGTGTGTCGCCTCCGGGAGATCGCCGATGATGGCGGTGACCTCGTCATCAGTGAGGTCGACGTGATAGAATTCGGAATAGAACTGACCGATCGTCCCGACAACGTCCATGTCCTCGAACTCGTCAGGGTACATCACTGCCCCTGCCCAGAGCATGCCCGGTATCAGGTTGGTGCTCGGCGGGGTGTTGAAGAGGCTGAAGGGCCCGTAGGGAGTGTAGAAGACCTGATGGTTCTTGACTGCGTCGATCTCCTGCCACTGCGGGTCGGTGTAGACCGAGGCGGCAAAGTTTGGATCGTCACAGAAGATCAGGTCCGGGTTCCAGAGCAGCACCTGCTCTATCGAGACCGGTGTCTTGCCTGATCCCGGCGTGACGGCGCATTCGGCCACGTTCACCCCGCCGCAGATGTCGATGACCTGGGCGTGGAAGGAACCGGTCGGATCGGTGGTGAGTCCGTCCGCCCCCTCGGCATAGTAGACGCGGCGGCGCTCGTCCTCAGGGATATCGGCCGTCCTGTCGGTGACCTCGTCCTTGACGTTCCGGTAGAACTCGATGAGGTTGCTGGCGCGGTCCTGGTCGCCCAGGATCTCCCCGACAAATCCGACTGTCGCCTCGAAATGTGTTGCATCGTTTGAGGACAGCACGCCGACGACCGGGATCGGGTCGAAGTTTGCCTGCCGCTCCTCGATGTTTTCCTCAAGGGTGCCCTGGCAGTTTGCGCCGTCGATGATCACGTCCGGCCCGAGGGCGATGAAGGTCTCGTAGTTGCCGCTCATGGACCCGAACCATCCTCCGACGACCGGGAGACTCTTGTAGTCTGCCGGCATCGGATCACCGGGATTGAAGTTCCATCCGAGGAGTTTCTCGGGCGCGATCATGTAGACCATGATCGTGGTGGTCGGGTTGGTGGTGAGCACCCCGTTCACATCATAGGGGAGTTGGACCAGACGACCGACGGTGTCCTGTACATAGCGAATGTCGGGATCGTCGCCGGAATCCCCGGACCCGCCGCCGCCTGAGGAGGAGCCGGCGGTTGTTTCCTCAGTTTCGGTTGTTTCTTCCGGTTCGATGGTTTCTTCAGGCGCCGTTGTCTCTTCAACCGGTGTTCCGTCAGTTTGGGTTTCACCGTTGCTTTCAGCCTGAGCAGATTGTGTCTGCGTGGTGGCGGCGTTTGTCGTGGCGCCCGTCGTGTCGTCAGACCCTGTTGGTGGTGACTGCTGTTCGGGCGCTCCACCTTCTTCTGGCCCCGGTTCAGTGGTTGTACCGGAGAGGCACCCGCAGGTGACGGCGGTTGCCAGGAGAAGAAAGAGGATTGATATAATGAAAATGTGGTCAATTTTTCTCATAGTTGACTCCTGAATCATCTTTATTGAAAATCAGGCTCAATTGTGTCCTTTCCTGATCTTCAGCATCCTTACTCTGCAGGTCTCTGCTTAAATGTTGGTATTGTACCAAAACCAAATGTTAAATAAAAATGGTTATCTCGGGGGCCGGTATATGGAGGGGATGCAGACCCGCCGTCCGGCCTCCTCGACATAGGTGATCGCCACATCGATCCCGTAGGCCGCACCGAGATGTTCAGGGGTCAGCACCTCTTCTGCCGGTCCGACGGCGATAAACCCTCCGTCCTTCATGATCGCCACATTCTGAGAAATGATGAAGCTATGATCCGGGAAGTGTGAGGTCATGATCACGGCGATCCCCTCGTCGGCAAGTCGTTCGATGAGACGGAGGACTCGTACCTGGTTGCCGAAATCGAGGTGGGAGGTCGGTTCGTCGAGGACCATCACGGCGGGCTGCTGTGCCAGCGCCCGGGCGATGAGGGCCAGCTGCAGCTCGCCCCCGCTGATCTCGGATACCGGACGAGCGGCGAGATGCTCTATCCCCACGGTGACCAGTGCCTCCTCTGCAATCTGACGGTCGGCACGACCCGGCGTGGCGAAGAGGGAGAGGTGGGGGGCCCGCCCCATCAGGACGAAGTCGATGACCGCAAAGGGGAAGACGATCTGGTGGGCCTGCGGCACATAGGCGATCTGCCGGGCCACCTCTGTTCTGGGGAGCGTGACGATCTCCTCCCCTCCGAGCGTGATGCTGCCCATATTCAGGGGGAGGACGTTGATGAGACATTTGATCAGGGTGGACTTCCCGGTGCCGTTCGGGCCCAGGATGCAGAGGCACTCCCCCCGTCCGATGGAGAAGGAGACCCCCGCAAAGATCATCCGTGTGCCGTCATAGGAGAAGGCGGCATCTCTGACATCCAGGATCATTCCCACCCCACCTTCCTGAACTTCAGCAGATAGGCGAACACCGGGGCCCCGATCACGGCGGTGAGGATGCCGAGCGGGATCTCGGCGGCGGTGAGGGTGCGGGCGATGTCGTCGACGATGAGGAGATAGCATGCCCCGATCACCACCGAGACTGGCAGGATCTTCCTGTAGTCCGGTCCGACGATCATGCGGGCGATGTGCGGGACGACAAGCCCCACCCATCCGATGATCCCGCTGATGCAGACGGCCGTTGCCGTGATGATGGTGGCGCAGATGATGATGATCTGTGCCATCCTGGTGGTGTTGATGCCGAGCGCCTTTGCTTCGTCGTCTCCTACCGACAGGATGTTGATCCGCCACCTGATCAGCAGGAGAATGATCATGCACCCGATGATCAGCGGTCCGACGATGATCAGGTCGCCGATCCTGACATCTGCAAGGCTCCCCATCAGCCAGAAGACGATGGCCGGGAGTTTCTCAAACGGATCGGCGACATATTTGGTGAGCGATATCATCGCCTGGAAAAAGGCGCCCACGATGATGCCGGCCAGCACCAGCACCAGGGTGGGGGTGGTGCGGTAGACGCGGGCGAGCAGGTAGGTTGCCACCACGGCCACGATCCCGAAGGTGAAGGCAAGCCCCTGGACCACAAGAAGGGATCCCGAGATCAGGATACCGAGCGCCGCCCCGAAACCCGCACCTGAGTCGACACCCAGGATATGCGGAGAGACCAGCGGGTTTCTGAAGAGGCCCTGGAAGGCGGCGCCTGATATGGCAAGCCCCGAACCCACGAGCATCGCCGCACAGATGCGGGGGATTCTGATCCGCCACACGATGGTGTCCATCACCGCTGGCCAGGTATGCGGGATCGAGACGGGGAATGAGGGGATGGCGTCGGTGATCCCTGCCGCAATGATCTGGATGGCCGTGAAGGGATCGATCGTGTAGCGGCCGAGAAAGAGGGAAAAAACGAACAATAGAATTGGGAGTCCGGCAAGCACCCCGATTGTCGTCCAGTTATGGGTCGAGTCTATGTCTCTCATCCCTCACCCCGTGAAAAACGGATCCAGAGGTGCCAGGGTTCTCGGAGGATGGTATAGTCCTCGATCCCCGCCCGGTCCAGGTCTGCCCTGAACCGTTCCGCGGTCCTGTCACTGAGGCGCTCGTGCACCCCTTCGATCCAGGCCGTATCGATACGGTCCATCTGCTCCCTGACCCTCTCGAGGATCTCGGCGCTCCCGAACCCGCCGCCGATCCATGCCTGACCGCCAGGTCCGAGCACCCGCCGGATCTCCCTGAATGCCCCTGCAGGATCAGGCCAGAAAAAGGCCGATCCCTTGCTGAAGACGAGGTCCGTCGATGCATCGGAGAGCGGGATCGCCGCAGCGTCGCCGCTGAGCGGGGTGATCTGATCGTAGAGTCCGGCGTCATGGATGGTTCTGGCCGCAATGGATCGCATCGGCACCGAGATGTCGAGGGCGATCACCCGGAGGTCGGTGATCCGTGCCACCTCGATTGCGAGGTGGGCAGGGCCGCTCCCGATTTCGATCGCCGTTCCCCGGGTGATCCCGCATTCTGCTACAATCTGGCGGGCGATGGCAGTGTTGACCGGTGCAAACACCCTTTCTGAGAGGCGAGCAAACCGCTCTGCCGACTCCCGGTCCGAAAATGTCCCTTTCTGATCGTGTTTTTTCACTGGATCCCCCTCCATTGTTCATTTTTATCTCTGCGGACCGCCGCCATCGTGCCGTAATTGTAGAGGTTGCGGGCAAAACACTCGACGGTGATGTCGGTACCGGCATACACATGCGTCAGGGTGCTCCGACTCCCGACTGCCGCGCTGCGCCCCTCATAGGCAGAACCCAGGGTGTCTGCAGGCATCGTGGTGTAGGGCCCGGCAAAGGGATACTCCCGCCCCTCGCCGTCCTCAGGATAGTATCGGAACCCCGGCGGGTAGGCCTGATCAGGGAGGTGCTTTCCGGGGTCCGGTCGCCGGGGTGGCAGTGGTCTGCCTGGATCCTGCGTGCAATACCGACCAGCGGGCTGTCCGCACTGATCCCTCTTCCCGTTCCTGAGGTCGATGACCCCGATCATCGGTCGTTGACCTCTATGGAATCCAATGCAACACGCCTCCCATGGAGGGGAATTTCCCCTCCGCAGTATGGGCAGGTACCATCTTCGAGCAGATCGCGGACGATTTTTCTGCCGCGTCCTCCGCCGTTGATTCGCTCGACGACCGTCCTCCCGCATCCTGGACAGATGGTGTTGAACTGATCTGGTCCAATACCATTGCTGAAATACACATACGGCAGGATCTCCCGTATGGGCTCGATGTTGGCGTCGATATGCCTGATCTCGGGCGCCTCTTTGCCGGATATATGGTGTTCAGGGAGGAGGGGAAAGAAATGCCAGGGGATGAATGGATCGATTCCCGCGATGAATCGGGCGATACCGGCGATCTCATCTTCGTTAATGCCCTGTATAACGGGAGTGGTCACCTCAACATGGCAGTGTCCGGCAAGGATCTCAATGGTCCTGAGCACCGGGTCCACGCTCTCGACACCGGCATATTTTTGATAGAATGTTGATGTTAATGATTTCAGGCTGATGTTCACAAAAGATAGGTGTTCTCCAAGTGTTCGAGCGGATTCCTCGGTCATATAGCCGTTTGTGAGGCAGCCAACGGGAATTTCATGCTCCTGTGCAGTTGTGGCAAGATCGAGGAGTGAAGGGAGAGAAACCGTTGGTTCGTTGATGCCGAAGGTGATCGTATGGCACCCCTCCTTTTCTGCGAGGCTCACAAGGTGTTCGGGTGATGCATGGTGGAGCTCGATCCTTGCGGGGTCCGTTCTTGCCATGTGGGGATTTGAGCAGTAGGTGCATGCGAGGTTGCAGCCGGCTGTTCCCACCTGGAGGGTGCGTGTACCGGGGTAAACATGGAAAAACGGAATGGATTCGATCTGTGTTACGTGGTATGATGACCATCGGTGGGGAAAACGCTCCCTGATTGTTCCTCCACTCGAATAATACATCCTGCAGAAGCCGATCCGCACATCCGAGAGATCACACCTCCGTTCACAGTAATGGCACTTCATTATTTTTCTCCTGCGGACCGTTGGGGCAGCAGCCTGAACGGCTGGAGATGCAGATGCTGTCCGTCCCGCCGCGTTGTTAATATCATCTCAATTGCCTCGAGAAATCCCGGTATGGCCTCTCTGGAGGTTTCACATCTGTCTCCGGTTGATCGGTCTGATCTGCCTTCACAGATTTCGGGGTGATCCCGGTTACCTCCTCACCAGCCGTGAAACCCCTGTTGGAACGCCAGCAAGGATCTGAGCGATAGTTACAATCTAATTGTACACTATTTCCTCAGGATGGCTGAATTTTGATAATTACCACGTTTTTGCTGGTCTAGAGTTTTTTTAACGACAATAATAAACTTTTCAATTTATTGTTCGGGTGGGATAAATTAACCTGATTAACTGCTGTCGCTCCCCTCCTATGATTGGATCCGTTTCAGAATGGCGTATCTCTCTGGTTTTTCCATGCCTGCGGGATTTTTCAACCTGAAAATATTTTTTTGTGAAAAATTGGATTTTCCCTCTTCACGGTGCACCGCGCAGAATCAAACGTCCCCGATCAGGCGGAGGCACCGGTTCAGGTGGTCCCTGTACATTCCCCTGAAGAGGGCGGGGCTGATGGCGTCCGCCCGGTGCCCCCGCAGGACCAGGATCCGGTCGGACTGGGCAATGAGGGGATCCAGGGACGAGGCGGCGAGCACCAGGGTGGTATTGCCGAGGATATGGCGCTGTCCGCTCAGGATCTCGGAGAGGGGGGTGACGTCCTCCTCCTGCAGGGTGCTGTGGACCAGCAGGTTTGCCGCCGCCCGGTCCTCGTCGATGAGCAGGAGCGGCGCCTCCTCCCGCACCGCCCGTCCGACCTGCATCGCCATCGTCATCGACCCGCTCCCCTGTCCGAAGGCGGAGGTCGGCGTCCCTGTCATGCCGGGGGGAAGGGATGAGAAGAACATGCTCACGTCGGCGCCATGGAGGTGCTGCCCTCCCGCCTCGGCCGTCCTGGCGCCCGGGACGGTGACGAGGAGTTCGCGGCCGTCGCCCGGTGCGTGGTCGTCCTCTCCGGCCAGGATCGCCTGAAGAAGGGTGGTCTTTCCGGCCGCATTCGATCCCGCCACAGCGAGCGCCTCCCCCCGCCGGATCGAAAGCCCGCTCACCATTCTCCCGCTCGCCGGCAGTTCCAGGCAGATAGGATTGAGGGCGTCCGGGCAGGTGAAGGGGATGTGGACTCCGTCTTTCGGGCCGGCGATCCGGCTATGCTGGCGGAACCGGGTGTAGGCGCGGGCGGGACGCGTCCCGTCGCCGATAAAGGCCACAAGGCCGAGTTTGTGGAGGCGTTCCCTGAGCATCGTCTGGTCGAGGAGATGGGTGACCGCCGACCTGAGGCGGCGCTCCGGCACCCTGAACCCCGCATCGGCGATCCCCCCGGCGATATCGGTCACCTGTTCGGCGAGACGGCGTATCGCGGCATTATCCGGGGTTCCCGGCCACGGAACGGCCCCCCGGACGGTGCAGTGGAGGCCGTCGGTCCCGATGTAATTGTCGGTGTCCGCCTTCCAGAGGTCGGCGCCTGCCGCCGATCTCAGGTGCATCACCGTCACCGGTTCGATCCCGGCACCATAACGGCCCGGGTGGAGGGTGTCGAGCCCGCCAAGCGGCCTGAGGCGGGGATCTCCGGGTGCTGCCCGTTTCACCGCCTCGATCACCGCCCATGCGGCGCCGTCGGCCCCGCGGGGATCGATATCCTCCGGGAGGGGGAAGGGGAGGTGGAGGGGGAAGCAGAACTGGAGGGCATCGCCGTCGGCCGATCGGACGGCATAGCAATTCACACCGGGACGAAGCCTTCTTCTGTCGATCTGCACGCCGCTATCGCCCGCCACACGGACCGCCGCCTCCATCCACCCGTCCGCTGCCATTGAAGGGATCGTCGGATCTTCTCAGATGAATCTCTGTCGATCGCCATCGATATAGTGGTCAAGAACAGATAGATGGAGGATGAAGGTTACCGTCCTCGCCAGCGGGAGCAAGGGAAACTGTGTGTATGTGGAGGGGGAGAGCGGTGCACTCCTCATCGATGCCGGTCTCTCGGCACGGGAGATCAGGAACCGTCTTGCCGGGGCCGGCGGAGACGAGAACCTGGTGAAGGGCATTGTGGTGACCCACGAGCATATCGATCATATCAGGGGCGTGGACGTCCTCTCGCGCCGCCTTGGACTGCCGGTGGCCGGAACGGCGGGAACGCTGGATGCATTCTGCAGGACCAGAAAATCGGACAAACCGGTCGAACTGATTCGTGCCTCCTGCGGCGAGGCGTTCTCCTTCGGTGGTCTCTCTGTCGTGCCCTTCCAGACGGCGCACGATGCTGCCGACCCGGTCGGTTATGTCATCGAGGAGGACGGCGTCCGCATCGGCTGCTGTCTGGACACCGGCATCATCACCCCCAGGATCGAGGAGGCCCTCCGGAGGTGCGATGCGGTGGTGCTCGAGAGCAACCACTGCCCGCAGATGCTCGAGGAAGGGCCGTACCCGGAGTTTCTCAAGAAGCGGATCCGCTCCAAGCACGGACATCTCTCCAATGCTGCCGCCGCCACATGCCTGCGCGATATCGGCGGCGACCTCTCGGCGGTGATGCTCGCCCACCTCTCCGAGGTGAACAACACCCCTGAAAAAGCGCTTGTGTCGGCAGAAGACGCTCTTGCCCACCTTATCGATGGCATCGAGGTCGTCGTCGGGTGCCAGCACGAGGTGTCGGCCACCGTGAGGGTCTGAAATGGATTTTGCGGAGTTTTCCCGGATCTGCGAGCACCTTGAGGGTCTCAGCGGCCGACTGGAGATGATCGCGGAGATCGCCTCCGTAATGCCCTCTCTCTCCGACGACGAACTCCCGGTGTTCGTTCGTTTTGTGATGGGGCGGGTGTTCCCGGACTGGAGCCCCCTCAAGCTCGGCATCGGGCCGAACCTCCTGTATGACGCCGTCGCCTATGTGGTCGGCAAAAAACGGGAGGAGGTGGTCCGCTCCGTCAGCGGGAACGGTGACGTGGGCCGCGCCGTGGAGATGCTGCTGGCCTCGAAGTCGCAGACCTCCTTCTTCTCAGAGTCCCTGGACCTGACCGGCGTCTACGGGGACTGCCGCCGCATCGCCGAGACCGAGGGGAGTAAATCGCAACGGGAAAAACTTCGGATCGTCCGGGGACTCTTCAGCAACGCCGGTCCGCTGGAGGGGCGCTACCTCGCCCGTCTCCTCCTCGAAGAACTCAGGATCGGTGTCGGCGAGGGCAATGTGCGTGACGCCGTGGCGCAGGCCTTTTCCGTGGACGCCTCCCTGGTCGCCCATGCTCACCAGGCCCTCAACGACCTGGGTGAGGTGGCCCTGCTGGCGCGCCGTGGCGAGGACGCCCTGCGTGACGTCCGCATCGAACCCTTCCGCCCGGTGAAGATGATGCTCGCCCAGCAGGGGACGATCGCCGAGATGGTGACCGATCACGGTGCGGTGGCCGTCGAGTACAAGTACGACGGCACGCGCTTCCAGTTTCACCGGGTCGGGGATGAGTGCCGGGTCTACTCGCGGCGGCTGGAGGACGTGACCGCCGCCGTCCCGGACGTCATCGAGGCTCTCTCTGGTGCGGTCGCGGGTGACGTGATCCTGGACGGCGAGGTGATCGCCATCAAGGACGGTCGTCCCCGCCCCTTCCAGTTTGTGCTCAGGCGGTTCCGGCGAAAGCATGAGGTCGAGGAGGCGATCGGCAGGGTGGAGCTCGTCCCGAACGTCTTCGATATCCTCTACCTGGACGGCGAAACGCTTATCGACCGCCCGTTCTCCGAGCGCCGCCGTATCCTTGAGGAGACGCTCGCCTCGTCCGTGGCCCCGCAGTGGGTGAGCGACGATTCGAGCGTGCTGGAGGGGATCTATGCCGATGCCCTCACCGCCGGGCATGAGGGTGTGATGGTCAAGGCGCTCGATTCTGCCTATACGCCGGGAGTGCGGGGCAGGAACTGGATCAAGGTCAAACCTGCCGTGGACACCCTTGACCTCGCCGTCATCGGGGCAGAGTGGGGGGAGGGACGGCGGGCCCATATCTTCGGGTCATTCCTGCTCGCCTGTCAGCGCGAGGGCGAACTCCTCCCGGTCGGGAAGGTGGCGACCGGTTTTTCCGACGAGCAACTTGCCGCCATCCATGAAACCCTCAGGGATCTGGTGATCGCGGAGAAAGGAAAGGAGATCGTGCTCGAACCGACAATCGTCTTCGAGGTCGGGTATGCCGAGATCCAGCAGAGCCCGAATTATTCCAGCGGTTTTGCCCTGCGCTTCCCGCGGTTTGTGCGGATGCGCCAGGACAAGAGTGTGGACGAGGTGGAGACGGTGGAGGGGATGCAGGGTCGCTATGATCGCCAGTTCAGGTCCGTATGACCCGGTAGACCTGTCTGCCGGTGTCGCCGTCCACATAGGCATAGTACTCTGAACCGAACCCCTCCACATTGGTGAAGGTGACCTCGCCGTTGAAGTCGGTGTATTTTGTATGGAAACGGACTCCGTTTCTGTGTTTGAGGACCACCTTCACGTCTGCTGCCGGTTCTGAATTCAGTTTGTCCTCCACCCTGTAGGAGAGGACCGGGTTGAGGGGTTCGTCAGGGCGGTCGGCGGCGTCCTTGACGATGGCGCCACTCCTGGTCGGCATCGCCACCTCTGAGATCTTGCCATAATCGCTGTAGCGCACGAGCAGGACCGATCCGAGGAGGAAGAACAGGGTCCCGAGTGCTCCGAAGAGCAGGATGCCGCCGGTGCCGTCGAGGTGCAGCGCCGGGACGATCCCTGGTATGGTGTCGCTCAGGATATAGGAGAAGAGGTCGACGGTCCAGGCGAAGAGCGTGACCCCGGCAAACCGTGCGACCAGTACCATGGCGATGAAGACCAGGCAGAGACTCCCGATTGCGATGCTCAGGATGCCGAAGAACATGGCGGCGATCCGGGCGACCGGCGAGCGCCCGCGGTTTGGTTGACCCCGTCTAACCACATGATAGAGCACGACCACAAAGACGTTGAAATAGATGACCCCGCCGATGAAGAGGGCGAAGACATCGGTTGTCGTGAATGCGGTGGTGACAGCTCCGGCGGTGCCGTTCGCTGCCGCTGCCGCCGGTGCGATGAGAGAGAGGATGAGGAGAGCGACCCCCGGATAACGCATGATCATCAATCTGGCTCTAAAAATTATATTTGTATCTTTTTTATTCTCATGACTAAAAATCAAACAGCGTTTTTTGCGATCGCATCTCCGGTATGAGTCTGCTGTGCGCCCTCCACGATGGCGATCTGATGGCGGTGTCCACCCGCGTCATCGCCTCCTCCAGCGTTGCGCAGTACACCGGGCGGGACGACATCGCCGCGCGCGTGGCCTCCCTGATCACCCAGGAACCAAGCGGCGCCCAGTATTCGCTCCCTGCATGGCGGACGACGACGGCGCGACCCGAACGCCCCGTCCGCCCGAGATATTCGAGTACTGCCAGGCGTGCTGCATAGTAGGCGCCTGCAATGGGAGAGTAGCCGCGTTTTTTCATCCGCTCACCGTCAGTGACGATGGACTCCTCCTCTCCGGCCCAGAGCGACCGCCGTCCCCAGATCTCGATCATCTCAAACCGCCAGTCGCCCGGGACCAGGATCACCGCAATGGTGTTGCCGTGGAGGGTGGCGCTGAAGACCTCGATCCGGGTGAGGGGTGAGAGGCGGGCGATCTCTTGTTTCAGACCGGTTCCCACGGTGTCGTCCACCGCCGTTATCGCCCAGCGGGTTGGCACAATCCGCCGTTTTTTCCCCAGGAGCCCGACGCTCATCAATCGTGAGATCTGGTATACGTCCACCCCATCGCTGCCCAGGGAGAGGCAGGCCTCGGCGGCGGGCAGGTCGGTGTCCGAGGTGATCCGGTCCACGACGCGGCTGACACGTGCATTGTCGATGACGTCCAGGCGGACGATCGTGCCCGAAAGCCCGACCGGCGTGACCGTGCCGTCGAAGCGCAGGTCGAATGAAACCGGGCGATCGAATCCGGCCTCCACATCCAGGGGTGCCGACGAGAGGGCGATCTCCTGCATCTGCCCGGATATCGCCGCCGGCTGTGCCGATCCCCGGATCGTCTGCGCCCTGATCCCGACGATATCCTCGATGGAAAGGCCTCGCGCCACCCATTCGGGCGGGCTGTCGGCATCGGCACTCATCAATGGGCCGGCGGAGACGGCCGGATAACCGTACGAACCCACAAATACCGATGGGGCGGAGCCCATATACTCCCGGCCGCGTGCCGCCGCCCGCACCTGTGCATGGAACCGGCTTGTGATCGGGCACTGCGGAAGACCGCAGAAGAGTCGTCCCTTGCATTCGGCGCATCTCATTATCGGATCACCTCAGGTCAAGGGCGATCCGGGCGCCCTTCCCGGCGGTCCGCACCGCCCCCGCCACCCACGCCGACCACTCCGTATCCCCGTCCGGGATCGTCTCCCCGATGATGAGCCCGAGTTCGTCGTCCCGTCCTTCAATCGCCTCCAGCACCACGGAACCCGGTGGGAACACCCCGCTGACCACACCGTCGGCGTCGCCGTCCGTGATCCCGAGCACCGGGATCCCGAGATGGCTGGCGATATGCCCGGCAACGGCAGTGGTGTCGTCGCCGACGGCGAGAAGACCGCAGGTGCCGGGAGTGACCAGGTCATAGAAGCGGTGGGCGCAGTGGTCCAGGAGCACGATCCTGCCGCTTTTCGGTTCTCTCTGTGCTCGTTGCGGCTCATGCGTCCTGATCCCGCCGCTCTTGCACCATGCGGCGGCGAGGTCGACGGGGCCGCAACGGTGGAGCTTCTCCAGCCCGTGGGGTTTGACCTCCACCCCGCTCACCGCCTCCACCTCGCCATCCCGCGTGCGGAGGACCACCGCCTCCGCCCGCGCCGTTCCGATCACGATCCCGTTCACAAAGAGCGGTTCGCCGGGGATGCATCCGCGGATCCGCCGCTCTCCCCCCTCCTGCCGGGGGTGCGGGGCATCCCGCCGGAAACAGCGGTAACCGAGGGCGCGCGCGATTGAAAGTCCCCTCTCTTCGTCCCCGTTCCAGCAGTACACGGTGTCTGAGGAGCATTCCACATGTATCAGGGGCCGATCGCTCCGTCCGGCCACGATCTCGCCGAAGACTTCCCCGGAGACCGGGGTCTTGCCGCGGTTGAGGAGGAGGGCGGGGGCGCTGAGGCGGGCGAAGACGATGCTCGGTGGAACCCCGCAGAATTCGCAGGCGATACCTGACTCCTCTGCAGCCGTCCGTGCCATGATGCCGGCGACAAGCACCCGGCACGGCCCGATCGCCTCCTGCAGACGGCGGATGTCACCGCGGTCGAAGGGCTCGGGGCCGTGGACCACCATGACGGGGGCATCACCCGGTTTCATCGGATCCATTCTGTGCTGAATGCAGAAAAAGCGTGGCGATGGGGATCACGACCGCCGGAAATATCGTCCCTCGCCGGTGACGAGTCTGCCCGCCACCGTCTGCCATCCGCCGTCCGCCGGCACCTCAGCCGTGATCAGGTCGGTGTAGGAGTTGGATGACCAGCCAAGCAGCCACCACTCATTGGAGCCGCTGAGGGTGATCGTCACCCTGACCACGGTCCCTGCCGGAGCGTCGCAATGGAGAAACAGGGGGGTGGTATAGAGATACTCCCTCTCGCTGACGGTGGTGAGGTTGTGCTTCGGGGCGAGCACCGGTTCGGCGCCGAGGGGGTGGCGGGTGTCGATCGGTCCGGGCTCCCGCTCTGCCGTGTAGGTCTCCGTGCCCGCCTCCACCGTCGCCCCCATCCGGAAGGGGAGGAGCACCGGGGTGTCGTCCGAGTACTCGGGGGAATAGGTGATCGTCACCCCTTCTTCTGGCTCATCGCCCGGCGTGACGGCGACCGGCCGCGGGGCATACCGCGGGAGCACCTCCGCGGCGGTGACGACCAGCACCGGCGTTCCGTCCACCTCTGTCACCGCAAGGCTCCAGTTCTCCGGCACCCCGTATCCATCGCCTCCGACCAGCATCTCCCCTATTGCGGAGGTGCCGTTCTCCACCGGGAGGGGGAGGATCAGGCTGAGGTTCTGGAGGGGGGCGGGTGTGGTGAGGGTGATCTCGTAGCGGTAGGTGCCGGTGATCTCGGTCTCTCCCTCCGTTGGCGATGCCGCATGGTAGAAGAGGGCGGCACCGATAATTCCGAGCAGCACCAGCACCAGAAGGGCTCCTCCGGCTACCCAGAGGAGGACCCGTAGCCATCGCTTCATCTGCACTTCCCGGGACGGTATTCTGCCCGGGATCTATACATCGGTTTCCATGGGGGGCGAAGCGATCAGCGCCGTCTCTCTCCGGTGCTCCGCCGCCCCTCAGGAATGAGGCACCGCCATCCCTGACCGATGAGGTCCCGCCTGCCTGCGGCCCGCAACCCCTCCTCGACGAGTTTCCTGTTCTTCGGGTCGCGGTAATGGAGGAGCGAGCGCTGGACCTGTTTCTCCCTCCCCTTCGGGACATGGACGGTTTCGCCTGTGAGGGGATCGATGCCGGTGGCGTACATGGTGGTGGAGCGGGTCATCGGCGTGGGTGTGAAGTCCTGCACCTGCTCGGTGTAGAGACGCGTGTCCCTGATGTACTCGGCCAGCAGGACGGCGTCCTGAATGGTGCAGCCCGGGTGTCCGGACATGAAGTAGGGGAGGATATACTGTCGTTTTGTGCCGGTTTTTCTCAACCGGGCGAAACGCTCCCTGAAACGGTCGAAGACCTCCTGCCCCGGTTTGTTCATGAGGCGGGTCACGGCGGGTGCCACATGTTCGGGGGCGACCTTGAGGTGTCCGGAGATATGGTGGCGGCAGACCTCCTCCAGATAGTCTCCATCGTCTGCGAGCGCCAGGTCATAGCGGATGCCTGATGCGATGAAGACCCGTTTGATGCCGGGGAGCGCCCTGAGCTGGCGCAGCAGGGCGACCTGGCGGGCATGCGAGGTCCGGAGCGCCGGGCAATCCGGGCCGCACCGGCGGTCGGGGCAGGCCCCCGCCGTTTCCCACCGCGGGCAGACCAGGCCGTACATGTTGGCGGTCGGGCCGCCGACATCCTGGATCACGCCGGAGAACCCCTGCATCTGCGCCATCCGGCGCGCTTCGGCCAGGATCGATTCCTCGGTCCGGCTCTGGATGATCCGCCCCTGGTGGTGGGTGAGGGCGCAGAAGGAGCACGAACCGAAACAGCCCCTGTGGGTGGTGATCGAGAAGTGGACTGGTTCGAGGGCAGGAATGGGCTCCCGGTAGGAGAGGTGCGCAGCCCTGGCATAGGGGAGGTCGTAGATCCGGTCGAGTTCCGGGGGCGAGAGCGGGAGCGCCGGCGGTTCCTGGATGATCACAGTCTTTGGGTGCGGCTGAACGACGGTCCGCCCCCTGATGGGATCCTGTTCACGGTCCAGGAGGGCAAAGGCCCGGGCATACGCGGCCGGATCGTCCCGCACCTCCGGAAATCCGGGGATGACGACATCACCCTCCCGGTCCCCCGCCCGCCATTCTGCGGGGGGAATGCCGTGGGCGGTGCCCCGGATCCCCTGAAGACTCTCTCCGGCAGCGCACCGTTCTGCGATCTCCCGGATCTGCCGTTCGCCCATGCCGTAGATGAGAACGTCTGCGGGGGCGTCGGCCAGTATGGAGCCCCGGATGTTATCCGACCAGTAGTCATAGTGGGCGAAGCGCCGGAGACTTGCCTCGATCCCGCCGAGGACGATCGGAACACCGGGGAAGTGCGAGCGCACCAGGTTTGCATAGACGATCGTCGCCCTGTCTGGCCGTTTCAGTTTCCCTCCCGGGGAATAGGCATCCGTGCTCCTCCGTTTTCTGTTCGGGGTGAATGCGTTGACCATCGAGTCGACGGCACCGGCCGAGATGGCGAAGAAGAGTCGGGGGCGCCCGAGGCGGAGGATGTCGTCGGGGCGTTTCCAGTCGGGCTGGGCAATGATCCCGACGGTATAGCCGGCGTCCCAGAGCACGCGCCCGATGACGGCAGTGCCGAAGGAGGGGTGGTCCACATAGGCGTCTCCTGATATCAGGATGACGTCGAACTCCTCGATGCCGAGGCGGTGCGCCTCTTCGGGTGTCATCGGGAGGAAGGGTGGCTGCGGGATCATCCCTCCCATATCCACCCTGCTGCGGGAAATACCTGTGTTATGCGGCCGGGACAAATGCCATGACGGTGCCGCTGCTGCCGCCATGTATGGTCAGCACACCGGCGGTCGGTTCCAGATAGAGCATATACTCGCCATCATCCAGGGAGAGGTGATAGGCCCGCTGTGTTCCGATACGGATCCGGGGTTCGAAGGTCCAGTCCCCCTGCCGCACCTGGGGCGCGCCTTCTGTCAGCTCCTCCTCTGTCGTCATCACGGCGGTGCCGTTCTCGAAGAGCACCAGACACACCATGACCGTGCTATTATAGTGCCAGGTCCCGGCCACCTGGTCGGCAGGCGGAAGGGGGGTGTTCTGTGCCGGTGTGTTCGTGGGTGCCGGAGCGGCGGTGGTCGCCGGTGTCGGCACTATGGCGGGCCCCGTGGTCGGCACAGGATCGAGTGTCTGCAGTGCGGGCTCCTCCCCGCCGATCCCGCCGACGAACAGCGTCACTGAGAAGATCAATGCAACGGCCAGACCGGTGATGATCGCGAGTGCCGTCTCCCCGTTCATGGATGGATCTTCATCCGCTCTCCTCATAGAGTTTGTGTTTGCTCCGGTTTTTTTCATTGGCCTGCGATGGCAATGGATGCTCTGCCGGGATGCACCGGGGGCCAGTGGTTGATAGAACGAAAAAAGGTCGGCGAATGGTTCAACGGTTCACGCCAGGAAGGCGAGGACAAGAAAGCATGCAAGAAGCCCGCTCACCCCGGCGGCCAGGAGGAGGTCAGGGCGCCCGAACGTCCCGGTGCCGGTGGTGGAGAGGCGGTGCCTGAGCCCCCGGAGATCGATGGTCAGACCGATCACCTCGGCCTTGCCCAGGGCGTTTGCAATCAGGGGCACGAGCACCGGGACGGTGCCGCGGACCCTGCCGCCGATCCCGGTCCCCGGCGCAAAACCCCTGGCTGCCTGTGCCTCCTGGATTTTTCTCCCCTCGATCTGGAGGTGCGGTATGAACCGCAGGGCGACCAGGGCCATCAGTGCGTAGTCGGCCGGAAAACCCAGGCGCCTGAGGGCGGAGACGAGGGCGGTGGGCAGGGTGGTCGCCACCAGGATCTGGAAGGCGAAGATCATCGCACAGAAGCGGAGGGCGAGGGCGAGTCCGAAGGAGAGTGCGCCCGCCGTCACGGTGATCGGGCCGTTCAGGACCACCGCCCCGCTCTGGAGGGTGAGGACGGTGATCAGCACCAGGAAACCGCCCAGGAAGGTGAGCAGGGGCACCTGCCGCGCCAGGTCGCGTCCCACCCCGCCGATTGCACCGAGGAAGGCGATTGCGATGGTCATCACGGCAAGGAAGAGGGGATCGGCAGTGAGGACGGCCAGGACGACGACCGCCGTCACCCCGCCGATCTTGGTGAGCGGGTTCATGCGGTGGAGGATGCCGGTGCCGTTCCTGTACTGGAAGATCTCCTGCATATCTCACCTCCCCGCATTTCGTCCCCGACGATCTCCCCGCTATCCATGGTGATGATCCGGTCGGCATACCGACGGGCGAGGGCGTGGTCATGGGTGACCATGATCACCGTCCGCCCCTCCCCCTGCAGCATGCGGAGGCGGTCCATGACAAGCCCTGCCTCGGCGGGAGAGAGCCCGGTGGTGGGTTCGTCCAGGACGATCACCTCGGGGGCCATCGCCAGCACACAGGCGATGGCCAGGCGCTGCCGCTCCCCCCGGGAGAGATGGCGGGGATAGGCCTTTTTTCGCCCGAGCAGGTCCACGGCGGCAAGAGCAGAGATCACGGCCTCCTCCGGATCGTTCACTCCTGCGTTGCGAGCACCGAAGGCGATCTCCCTCTCTGCGGTCTCCTCGAAGAGCATCGTGTCCGGGTTCTGGAAGACCAGCCCCACCCGGCGGGCGAGGGCGTGGACCGGATGGGCGGCGGCGTCCATGCCGCAGACCTCGACGGTTCCTGTTTCCGGTTTCAGGAGTCCGTTGAGGTGGCGGATCAGGGTCGTCTTGCCAGACCCGTTCTCGCCGGTGATCGCCACGCACTCCCCCCGCCCGATGTCAAGGTCGAGGGGCCTGACGGCAAATCCTCTCTCATAGCGGCGTGAGAGCCCCCGGATCCGCACCACCGGTTCTCCTGCAGGAGGCGCCGGTGGGACGTTGTGATGCACCTCAGGCGCCCCCGTCCTGTTTTCGGTCTGCACCCCGGCGTCGATATGGATTGTGCGGTCGGCGATGGCGGTAAAAGGGCCGGGGGTGTTCTCGACCAGGAGGATCGCCTTCCCCTCCCCTTTCAGGGTGTTCAGGATGGCGGCGACCCGTGCAGCGCCGGCAGGATCGAGTTCGGCGGCCGGTTCGTCCAGGATCAGGACCGGACGATCTCCGGCCACCGCCGCCGCCAGCACGGTCCGCTGTTTCTCCCCGCCCGAGAGGGTGTGGGGCGCCTGCTCCCGCAGGTGGGCGATCCCGAACCGCTCCATGATCTCGTCCGCCTCGATCCCGTCCGCGGCGGCCGACCGGATCTCCTCGCCGACGGTGGAGAAGATCAGCTGGGCGTCGGCATCATCGAAGACCATCCCGATCGATGCGGCGATCTCCTCGATGCCGGTATAATCGGCGGCCTCTCGCCCGGCGATCCGGATAGACCCCCGGATCTTGCCGCCGTATTCGTGGGTGAGGATGCCTGCCGCCGCCCGGCAGAGCGTTGTCTTGCCCGCACCCGTGGGTCCGGTGACGAGCGCGAGTTCGCCGGGTCTGATCTCCAGATCGATCCTCCTGAGGGCCGGTGTCTCCGACCCCCCATAGGTGTAGGCGAGGGTGTTGATCCGGATCATTCCTGGTTCCCCGCGGCCATGCTCCGGGCCACCGGTGCCCCTGTGCCCCTGGAGAGCGCCCGATGTGCGGGCATGTAGAGGATCTGGGCGATGACGGCGTTCACGACGGCGGTGCCGATGACGATCGGGACGGTGGCGGCGGCGAAGGCCCCGATGGAGGCGTACTTCGTCAGGATGACCGGTGCGATCCCGATGATAGCGACGAGAATGAACGTCGTCCCGGATGCGGCGGTGGCCACGAAGGTGGTGAGTCCGGGTGCGGCGGCGATCCGTCCTCTGAGGGCCAGATAGGTGCCGATACAGACGAGAGCGCCGATGGGTTCGCTGATCAGGTTTGCGGGCGGGAAGACCGAGTGACTGATCAGGGCGCAGATGATCCCGGCGACCACGCCGATGCCCAGGGCCTCGCCGAGGGTCGGGACGATGAGGATGATCGCAAGGCAGTAGAAGGCGATCACCAGGTTCGAGACGATCGGGCCCGGGATCACCAGGGAGAGATAGCGCACGATGGCGCCTGATGCGAGCAGGATTCCTGCAATGGCAATGTGCTGTGACTTCATGGTATCGTTTGTATATGGTATTCAACAGGCGGTGCAGATGGAGGCGTGCGATGGTCGCCAACGGCGATGCCAGCGGCGGTGGTATCCTCTGTCCTGCACCCCGACCCGAGGGGGCAAATGTCCTACAGCAAACATCGTTGTATATTGTTGTGCATTTTGGTATTAAAATGCTTGTGCTCTGCTCCACCTATCTGCAGAGAACAGGTCCGGATCTTCACCCGGATGGCATGAACATACAAAAAAGGGGGTATGGATTCGGTCCAGGACCGGTTCGATCCCGCTTATGCGGGTCGTCGGGAAGAAACGATGAGTTACCGCCGCCTGCGTCGCCTGTCCCTGAAGTCGTCGGGTTCATCCCCGTAAAACCGGTCCTCTTTCGACCGTCTTCGTCCACTGTCCGAGTCCCATGTATTCGTCTGGTTTCTGATCGCTTTTGTCCCAGATCTGGACATGAATGTGAGGTGATATGTTCAGATTTATAAATCTGATCTTTGGGTGCTATGCGCTTTATATCTGAATCGTGTGGGGGAAAGGCGAGGGATATGGTGGGCCGAACCCGCTGCCTGCCCTGTCTGTCATAACGATCTCTTGTGCCTCCAATGGTTTCTGGCGTCTCCGGGGTTAAGCAACGGTTAAATACTCGTTTTTTCACCAATTTCGTCCAGATTCCGGCCTTTATGGATGCCCTCTGGTGGGTTGTGCCGGGAGGGGATGGATGATTCATCGCCGGTGATCCAGACCTTCTGATCGGGGCGATAGGATTGCTGAATAATGGTCGATATGCGAATCAGGACCCCTATTTTGCATCTTTTGACAGGGGACCTTTCGCCCCGCGTGGATCCTGCTGAAATGGGTTACAGAGGTCATAACGGTCTCTGTTCAGCGTGGGGAGATGGTCCCTCCGGTGCCTCTCCGGAGCGACCGGAAAAGAGGGGTCTGGTTTGGCACCGGAATCCGGATCCTGGTGTGCGCCCAAGCGTCAATGCCTGCACATATGAGAAATACCGTGCAGGGAGATATTTTGCTCTTTAATGGGGAAAACAGCGGCAAGCATTCTCTGCCGTTGTGCAGGAGAAATCGCATGAATAATTATTCTGATGGATCATTTCATCAAACGTTCTGGCGCTGAAATTTCCGTTTGATAAATGTTGGTAGATGATTTTCTCAAAAAGGGTATGGGCCCGCTGAGATTCGAACTCAGGACCTCCGCCATGTCAAGGCGACGTCATAACCAGCTAGACCACGAGCCCGTTCGTGTCCGGTTATCAGACTCTCTATAGGTTGCACCTTTTTTGATATAAACATTGTTGAGGGCGGGAACGTCCGGCAAAAAAATACGGGGTGCAGAACACCCTCGCGCAAAGGTATTCTAGAGTTTGGCGAACTTTGCGGAGAAGATCCCGACCTTCGTCCTGATCTCTTTCATGACCTCTGCTGAGACCTCGGAATCGACGTTCAGGACCATTATCGCCTCTTCGCCGCGCTTGGTGCGACCCACCTGCATGCCGGCGATATTGATCTCCGCCTCGCCCAGGATGGTGGAGGCGCGGCCGATCACGCCCGGTTTGTCGAGGTGGCGGGAGATGATCACGCAGCCCTCAGGCACCATGTCCATCGTGTAACCGCCGATGGACGTGATCCGGATCCGGTCCCGCGAGAACACCGTGCCGGAGATGGTCTCTTCGCCGGCGTCGGTCCGCACCTTCAGGGTGATCAGGTTCTTGAACCCCTGCGCCGCCTCGGTGACGGTTTCTGCCACCCTGATCCCGCGCTCCTTTGTGACGAACTCGGCGTTCACGAAGTTCACCGGTTCCCGGAGGATGGGGTCGAGGAGTCCCTTGAGGACGCTCCGGGTGATGTAGCGGGTGAAACGGTTCTTTGCAAGGTCGCCGCCATAGGTGATATCGACCGCCTCGATCCGGCCCTCAACGAGCTGGACGATGAGTTTTCCCATTTTCTCGCCCAGAACGGCATAGGGCTCCATCTGCTCCTGCTGGTCGGGGGGCACCATCGGGACATTCACCGCATACTTCGCCGGTTCGCCGGCAAACACCGCAAGGCACTGCTTTGCCACCGAGACGGCGACATTCTTCTGGGCCTCGACAGTGCTCGCACCCAGGTGCGGGGTGACGATCACGGTGTCGAGGGTCAGCAGCGGGGACTCAAACGGAGGTTCGCTCTCAAACACATCGAGGGCGGCGCCCGCGATCTTGCCGGAGACCAGACCGTCGTACATCGCCTGCTCGTCGATAATCCCGCCGCGGGCACAGTTGATCAACCGGACGCCGTCCTTCATCGTGGCGACCCGCTCTGCATTGATCAGGTGGCGCGTCTCCGGCGTCAGGGGGGTGTGCACGGTGATGAAGTCCGATACCTTCACCAGGTCATCGACCTCCATCAGTTCGACACCCATCTGGGCGGCGTTCTCCTTCGTGATGAAGGGGTCGTATCCGGCGATCTTCATGTCCATGGCGATCGCACGCTTTGCGATCTCCCGTCCGATCCGACCGAGACCGACGATCCCGAGGGTCTTCTCGTTCAGCTCGACCCCCATGAACTTTGAACGCTTCCACTCCTTCTTCTTCAATGATGCCGTTGCCTGCGGGATGTTCCTGGCCAGGGACAGCATCATGGCCATCGTGTGTTCGGTGGCGGCCATCGTATTGCCGGAGGGTGCGTTCGCCACCGGTATGCCGCGGCGGGTGGCGGCCTCGGTATCAATATTGTCGACACCGGCGCCGGCACGCCCGATGAACTTCAGCCGTGTTCCCGCCTCGATCACCGGCGCCGTCACCTCGGTCCCGCTCCTGACCAGGATGGCGTCGTAATCCCCGATGACGTCGATCAACTGTTCTTCGCTCAGGTCGGTCCTGACGTCCACGTCACATGTCGCCCTGAGGATGTCGATCCCTTCTTCGGCCAGCGGATCGCTGACAAGGACTCTGTATTTCAAGTGAAACCCCATCATATATGGTGCCCTGGGGTATTCATGTTTTTTTATGAAAACGGCTGCGGCCACGGTGTGCCGGCGGTTCGGGCCGGAAAATACTCCCCCTGAGGTCGGCGGCAGGCCCTCCCATCATGGGTCTGAGGGTCGCGGTCTGTTTTTCAAAACAGATATATATTGGTTTCTATGGGGGCGCTCCCGTTCTCCCCGGATCCTCCTCCTTTTACCAGTGATATCCACTCGCTCTCCGCGGTGAAACCCATACCAGGAGAATCTATAATAATCGTCAGGCATATGTTATAGGTGGTGCGAAAATGACCGAAATGCCCAACATTTTGTGGCTCGAAGAGATTTCAAAGGACGATATTCCTTCCGTCGGGGGAAAAGGTGCCTCCCTCGGTGAGATGACCTCTGTCGGGCTGCCCGTACCCAGAGCATTTGTTGTAACCGCCCAGGCCTTCAGGAAGTTCCTGGTGGAAACCGGTCTGGAGGACTCCATCTTTGATTTACTCACAGATGTCGATGTCGAGGATAGCGACGAACTCGAGCAGGTTTCCCGGAGCGTCAGGGATATGGTCCTTGAGGCGAAGATGCCGGACGGGATCAGGGAAGAGATCATAGCCTCCTATGCGAAGATGGAGCCTGAGGACGTTGTGGTCGCAGTCCGTTCGAGCGCAACGGCTGAAGACCTCCCTGATGCCAGCTTTGCAGGCCAGCAGGAAACCTACCTGAATATCAAGGGTGATGCGGCGGTCCTTGAAGCGGTGCAGATGTGCTGGGCCTCCCTCTATGGGGCCAGGGCCATCTACTACCGCTCGAAACAGGGCTTTGACGACCGGACCGTCAATATCGCCGTCGTTATCCAGCAGTTGATCCGGTCGGAAAAATCGGGCGTCATGTTCTCATCGCACCCTGTCACCGGCGAACCGCTCACCATCATCGAGGGCTCATGGGGCCTTGGTGAAGCGGTTGTCTCCGGTAGCGTTTCACCGGACAAATATGTATACGACCGCCGGCTGAACCGCATCGTCGACCGATTGGTCTCGAACAAGGAGTATATGATCGTACCGGTCGGTGAACACGGCACCGAACTGGTAAGCGTTCCTGCGGACCAGCAGGACGAACCGGTCCTCTCCGACGCCGAGATCGAGGATCTCACACGTTTCGCCGAGATCTCTGAGAACCACTACGGCCTCCCGCAGGACCTTGAATGGGCGACCGTCGGAGGGACGGTCTATATCCTGCAGTCCCGACCGATCACCACAATCGGCATGTCCTCAAAGCCCTCGAGTGCATCCGGCGGTCTTGGCGGGATCATCCTGGAAGGGAACGGTGCGTCTCCGGGCATGGCCAGCGGTCCGGTGATCATCGTCCATGACATCAAGGACCTCGGCAAGGTCAGGGAGGGCGACATCCTTGTGGCGAAGATGACCAATCCCGACATGGTGCCCGCGATGCGCAAGGTCTCCGGGATTGTCACCGATGAGGGTGGCATGACCTGCCACGCCGCCATCGTCTCCCGCGAGCTCGGCACCCCGGCGGTCGTCGGGACGAAGAAGGCCACAAAGAACCTGAAAAACGGCCAGATCATCACCATTGATGGTGAAAAGGGGCTGGTCTTTGAGGGTGCGGCCGCCGAGGCAGCCACTCCATCTGCAGCCGCCGGTGCGGCGGTATCGGCCGCCGGTGCGGTCGCAGCGGCCCCGATCATCACGGCGACGAGCATCAAGGTGAACGTATCCCTCGCCGAAGCCGCGGGGCGCGCCGCCGCCACCGGGGCGGACGGCGTGGGGCTGCTGCGGATCGAGCACATGATCCTGGGCCTGAACAAGACGCCGGGCTGGTACATCTCGCAGGGCAAGGAAGAGGAGTTCATCACCGAGCTCTATAACGGCATCAAGGTGGTGCTCGACGCCTTCCCGGGCAAACCGGTCTGGGTCAGAACCCTCGATGCACCGACCGACGAGTTCAGGAATATGCTCGGCGGCGAGGACGAACCCATCGAGCACAACCCGATGCTCGGGTGGCGCGGCATCCGCCGTGATCTCCAGAGCCCTGAGCAGTTCAGGATGCAGATCGAGGCCTTCAAACGCCTCTGGGGCGCCGGTTACGACAACCTTGGTCTGATGTTTCCGCTCGTCTCTCACCCCGACCAGTTCATCCAGGCGAAGGCGCTGATTGAGGAGTGGGGCGTGGATGTCACCGAGGTGGCCCTTGGTGTGATGATCGAGATCCCATCCTCTGCAATCCTGATCGAGGACTTCTGCAAGGCCGGCATCTCGTTCGCCTCCTTCGGCACCAACGACCTGATCCAGTACACCCTGGCCATCGACCGGAACAACGAACTTGTCTCCAGCATGTACCTGCCAAAGCACCCGGCCGTACTCAAGCTGATAAAGGACGCCATTGCCGTCTGCCGCGAGTATGGTGTGGAGTGCTCCATCTGTGGGCAGGCGGGTTCTGACCCGAATATGGTCGAGTGGCTGATCGAAAACGGCATCTCCAGCGTTTCGGCCAATATCGACGCCGTCCCGAAGATCCGGGAGACGGCGGCGCGGACCGAGATGCGGATGATCCTCGATTCGGTGAGACGCACCAATGCTTGAAGAGGGACGCTCAGAGGAGGAACTTTTTTCCTTCCTCTCCCTCAAGAAGGGGGAGGATTCCAGTTATCATCATGTGCTCAGCTCGATGTGCACCATTCCTCACCCGGTTGCGGCCCGCGCCCACCAGATGTTCCTCGAGGCAAACCTCGGCGATCCCGGTCTGTTCCGGGGCACCGCAGAGATCGAGGCCCTGCTGATCGAGCGTATCGGGGACCTGCTCCATCACCGGCGTGCCGGCGGTTACGCCACCTCAGGCGGCACTGAGTCCAATCTCCAGGCATTGCGGATCTTCCGGAAGATGAAGGCTTCTTCAAGGCCCAATATCGTCGTCCCTGAGTCGGCGCACTTCTCCTTCGAGAAGGCCTGCGATATCCTCTCCCTCGGCATGCGCACGGTGCCGTGCGACGACTCGTTCCGGATGGACGCCGATGCCCTGCAGGAGGCGATCGATGCCGATACCTGTGCGGTTGTGGCGATTGCCGGCACGACCGAGTACGGCGTCGTCGATCCCATCGCCGCCATCGCCGATATCGCCCACGATACCGGCGTCCCGCTCCATGTGGACGCTGCATTCGGCGGTTTTGTGATCCCCTTTCTGAAGCAGGAGATCCCCTTCGACTTCTCCCTGGAGGGGGTCTCGAGCATCGCAATCGACCCGCATAAGATGGGGATGAGCACCATCCCGTGCGGCAGTCTGCTGGTGCGAGAACCCTCCTGGTTTGACCTCCTGAACGTGGAGACGCCCTACCTGACGGTGAAGCAGGAGTGCACCCTTGCCGGCACCCGTTCAGGCGGGGCGGTCGTCGGCGCCTTTGCCGTGCTCGAGTACCTCGGAAAGAGCGGGCTTGCGGCGATCGTCAGGGGGTGCATGAAGAACACGAAACGCCTCATCACCGGGATGGAGACCCTTGGTTACCGGCGGGCGGTCACGCCCGACCTGAACGTGGCCACCTTCCATGCGGACCATGTGCCGCCGGGATGGCGCGTCTCCTGGACCCGGCGCGGGCATATGCGCACGGTGATGATGCCGCATGTGCACCTCAGTGTGATCGAAGAGTTTCTCAGGGATATTGGTGACAACAATGCTCAGAAGACTGATTGAATCGCTTGAATCCTGCCCGATGGTGCGGCGGGGGGAGTATAACTATTTCATCCACCCGATCACCGACGGCGTGCCGATCGTCGAACCGGCGCTGCTGCGCGAGGTCGCCTGCGCCATGGTCTGTGTGATGGACCTTGCGGGCGTGGACAAGATCGTCACCGCCGAGGCGATGGGGATCCATATCGGCACCACCCTCTCGATGATGACCGACATCCCCCTGACGATCATGCGCAAACGGCAGTACAACCTCCCCGGCGAGGTCGCTGTCCACCAGTCCACCGGATACTCGTCCGGCGAACTCTACCTGAACGGGATCGAGCGGGGCGACCGGGTCGCCGTGATCGATGACGTCATCTCTACCGGCGGGACGATGCGGGCGGTCATTGCCGCCCTTGAAGGCGCTGGAGCGGAGATTGCGGATATCTGTGTGGTGATCCGGCGGGGCGAGGCCGATGTCGGGCGCCCCTTTACGACACTCGTCAGCATTGAAGTCGATGAAAGCGGCGTCCATGTCGTCGATACCTGCCGCTGAACTGGCGGCGCGGATCCGCCGCGCCGGCGGGGAGCGGATCGTCCTCCAGTTCCCGGACGGACTGAAGCGGCAGGCGGCGCCCCTGGTGCGGGAGTTGCGGGCCGAGGGGATCGAGGTGGCGGCCGTCGCCGGCGATCCCTGCTATGGCGCCTGTGACCTTGCCCTGGATGCCGTGGCCCTGACCGCTGCCGACCTCCTGGTGCATATCGGTCATGCCCCGGTGGAGGAGCGGAGCGGGGTGATCTACTGGGAGTATCCCCTCGAATTCGATCCGGCGTCCGCCGCCGCCGCCGTCCCCCTCCTCCAGGGTCCGCGAGTCGGTCTGGTCACCACGGTCCAGCACGCCCATATGCTTGATGCGGTTGCCGGCGTGCTCGCTGACCAGGGTCTCGAGACCGAGATCGCCCCTGGCGGCGGGCGCACACCCCATGCCGGTCAGGTGCTGGGATGCAGTTATGCGACGGCGAGAGCCCTCTCCTCCACGGAAATCCTCTATATCGGCACCGGCGTCTTTCATGCAATCGGCGTGGCTCTGGCGACCGGGAAACGGGTCGTCGCCCTCGACCCCTACACCGGGGAGGTGCAGGAGGTGAATGCCGATCGCCTGCTGAGGCGGCGTTTCGCCCTGATCGAACGGGCCCGGAAGGCCGAGACGATCGGGATCATCCTCTCCACCAAGAGCGGGCAGGCGCGGCCCGACCTCGCCGCCCGACTCGCCGCCCTCTCGGAGCGGGCGATGGTGATCACCATGCGGGAGGTGACCGCCGCCGAGATGACGAACTTCGGGTGCGGGGCATATGTGAACACCGCCTGCCCGCGCCTCGCCTACGACGACCAGGTCCGCTTCCCGGTGCCCCTCCTCTCCCCGCAGGAGTTCGAGATCCTCTGCGGTGTGCGGGCATGGGAGGATTATGCCATCGACGAGATTGAGTGATCTGTCGTCAGGTTTAAGGTGTCCGGGGGCATGGGTCGGTCATGCGACCCGCACTCCGGCGCCTGCTGATCCTCTGCGGCGTCTGCCTTGCGGTTTCGGCTCTGTTCTGTGCCTTATTTCCCCTCGTACTGGATGGATCGCTGGATTATCTGGTTGCCTACCCCTGCACCGTCCCCGCCGATCCCTCTGTGCCGGTCATCGTCCTGGATGAGGATGACTTCAGGGAGCATCCCGCCCTCCGTGAACTGGTGGTCGGCATGAAGATGGTCCGTTGTCCGTCGCTCTTCGCCCCGTTTCTGCCCCCGGGCGAGGGGTGGAGCTCGGTGGTGCTGACGGAAGCGGAGGAGGAGGCGCTATGGGGGTATATGCTCGCTGTGAATGAGCGGGGGACTCTGGTGCCGGCGGTGGTGGAGTACAACGGCACCTGCTATCAGGTTGCGGCGTCAAGGGGCAGACCGCCCGCCCCATCCGGTACCTTCATCCCCTCTACACCCGTATAATCTACCAGATATGCGCCTTCGCCACCTTGAAATGGCCCTCCAGCGCCTTTCCGGTTTTCCCGCACCCCGACCCGAGCTCGAGCAGTATGCGACCCCCGCCGTTGTTGCGGCACGCCTCCTCTATCATGCGGCGGGGGAGGGGGCGATCCGGGAGTGTCGGGTGCTCGATCTCGGGTGCGGCACCGGGGTGCTTGCCGGCGGGGCGGCGCTCCTCGGTGCTGAGACGGTCGCCGGCATCGACTGCGACCGCGGTGCCCTGGGCGTGGCGCGGAAGAATGCCGCCGCCCTCGGGGTCGATCTGGACCTGATCCGCGGCGAGGTCGGGGGTCGGTTTCCGATCCGGGCCGACACCTTCGACACCGTCGTGATGAACCCCCCCTTCGGGGCGCAGCGGCGGCATGCCGACCGCCCTTTCATCGACTGCGCCCTCTCCACCGCTCCGGTGGTCTACGGGATCTTCAATGCCGGTTCACGCCGGTTTGTGGAGCGTTATATCGGGGACCGGGCAATGATCACCGCCGCTGTCGGCGGTGCCTTCACCATCCCCCGCACCTTCTCCTTCCATCGGCGTGAGGCCGTCGAGATCGCGGTCGAGGTCCTGCGTATCGAGCGGGGTGCCGGATGCTGAAACGCCTGCGCGGCGTGCTTGGTCTATCTGCCGGTCATTTCGTCATCGACATCTATTCCCCGGTTATTCCGGCTATTCTTCCCCTGCTCATCGCCTCCTATGGCTACTCCTACTTCGCCGCCGGCGTGCTGGCGGCGGCCTTCAACATCACCTCATCCCTCCTCCAGCCGATCGCCGGGATGGCGGCCGATCGGCGGGGTGCACTGATCCCGATCGGGCTGCCGATCATCATCTCGGCGGTGGCGGTCAGTGCCTACGGGGTTGTGGAGGCCTATCCCCTCCTGCTCATCTGCGCCTGCTGTGCCGGGATCGGTCATGCCACATTCCATCCCACCGCTCTGGCCGCCGTCAACCGTCTCAGCAGGGCCGAGAACAGGGGTCGCATCACCTCGATATTCGTGATCGGGGGGAATTTCGGGTTTGCGGTGGGGCCGGTGCTTGCCGGGCTGATCGTCGTGGCCTTCGGTCTCCCCGGTCTTGTCTGGCTGGTCATCCCCGGCATCATCGCCGGCATCGCCTTCCTGGTCTTCAGGCCAGGCCGCGGCGGTTCCGGCGACCATCCCGGCGCCACTGATGTGGAGGACACCGGTCCCCTCTCCTATCGACCCATCCTCCTGCTCATCACTGTCGGCGCCCTCAGGTCATGGGTAATCTTCGGCTCCATCGCCTATTTGCCGGCCTATATCCACGCACAACTGGGCGTCGATCTCCTCACCGCCGATGCCCTGGTCTCCCTGATGCTCGTCGCCGGTGTTGTCGGGCAGTATGTGGGGGGCCACCTCTCCGACCGTTACGGCCGCAAGGAGTACACCCTCTTCGGGCTCTCTGCCGCCGTCCTCCCCTTCCTCCTGTTCATCTCGACCTCGGGGGTGCTTTCCTATGCGGCCCTCCTCCTCTTCGGGTTTCTCCTCTGGTCCACCTTCTCGGTGACAGTGGCAATGGCGCAGGAGGTGCTGCCGGGCCGCGCCGGACTCGCATCCGGCCTCATGCTCGGCCTCGCCGTGGGTGCGGGCGGACTCGGCGTGGCGGCGAGCGGTGCAATCGCCGACGCCTCGTCCCTGGGTACGGCCCTCTCTCTGCTCCTGCTCCCGATCGTCGCCGCCGCCCTCCTGATGACGGTCGTCCCCTATCCCTGGAAGAGTCTTGCCGGGAGAGTGCGGGACCGCCTGTAAAATTTTCTGGCGTTCCCCGCGTTCCGCGGCACCATCGTCATCATCCTGACGGGCGCCTCGCCTTCATCGATTTCGGAAATGTGGGGGTGATCCGCCCGGAGTCTTCTCTTCGGTGCGAATAAGCCGGTAGTGATGAAAAAAATGCAGGAGGATGGATGCAGCGGGTTTTGCTGAAGGTTCTTTCCTTCTGGAATGTTGTGAGAGCGGGCCATCCATGGACCGACCCGCGGAACCCCTCCTGATCGGATTAAGGGGGTGGTGTGATCCCCGTTACCGCCTCGGGACAGCCCCGATCTAATCTTCTTTCTTCCCGAAATACAGGTTGCAATGGCACTGCCCCTCGTTCTCCACCTCATCGCGGTGGTAGATGCAGGGGCAGATGATCTTCCTGTCCTCTTCGGGATCGCCGCTCCTGATGCGGCACGGGCAGTATCGTTCGCCAAAGCGGAGGGAGTTTCGTGCCAGTCCCCGGATCACGGTTCTGAGCTGATCGTCGTTCGAGTTGAGCACCCAGCCGTTTTTACGCGCATATTCCTGTGCCCACTCGAGGATCTCCTGCTCGAGTTCTTCCTGAGAGAGATCTGCCATACAGGTACCTCGACTCACCTATGCTTGACCTTTGCCGTTCTCCCGGTCTTCGATGCTCCGGATCATCCCGGTGAAGATCCGACGCCCGTCGTCGGATCCGAGCACCTCCTCAGACGCCCGTTCGGGGTGGGGCATCATGCAGAGCACGTTCCGCTCGTTCCCGCCGATCACACCGGTGATGTTCTCGGCCGCACCGTTCGGGTTGGCGGCAGGCGTGACATTCCCCTGCTCGTCGCAGAAACGGAAAGCGACCCTTTTCTCGGCATTCAGGGTGCGAAGGGTCTCGGCCGGGGCCACATAGCGCCCCTCCTTGTGGGCGATCGGTATGCGGATCACCTCGCCGGTGCGGTATTCCCTGGTGAAGGGGGTGTCCTCGGTCTCGACCCGCAGGCAGACCGGGCGGCAGATGAACTTCGGGGTGGCGTTGGTGGTGAACGTGCCCGGCACCAGTGCTGTCTCCGCCCCGATCTGGGCGCCGTTGCAGATCCCGAGCACCAGTTTTCCGGCCTCTGCATGCTGTTTGATGGCCTCCATCACCGGTGTCCTGGCCGCAATGGCGCCGGCCCTGAGGTAATCGCCATAACTGAACCCGCCCGGGATGACAATGGCGTCGTAGTCACGGGTGATGCCGTCCTTGTACCAGACGAGGTCGCAGTCAACGCCGCAAACATCGGAAACGACGTGGTGGACGTCGCGGTCGCAGTTGCTCCCCCCGAACTGGACCACCGCGAACCTCATGCGCCGACCTCGACCTCGTAGCGGTGGATGACCGGGTTGGCGAGGAGACGCTCGCACATCCGGGTGGCCTCGGCCTTTGCGGCCTCAACGTTTTCCGCCTGCAGGGTGATGAAAAACACCCGGGCGGTGCTCAATGCATCGGTCGAAAACCCGAGGTTTGCAAGGGCATGCTGGATCGCACGCGCCTCGGGATCGAGCATCCCCTCCTTCAGGCTGATGGTAATCTTTGCGGTATAGTTCATACTTCTCACGCTCCAGTCAGTCGTTCTGCGACGGTGGCATAGGTGGCCATCACGTCGCCCTTGTCAAAGCGGTAGACGTCCTTGTCCATCGATGCGTGCGTCTCCATGTCCCACAGGCGCATGGAGTCCATCGAGATCTCGTCGCCGAGCAGGATCCGATCGCCGTGGCGACCGAACTCCAGTTTGAAATCGACCAGGTCAAGGCCGATACGCCCGAACTCTGCGCGCAACAGGTCGTTGACCTGCAGGGCGATCGTCTTTACGGCATCGATCTCCTCGGCCGTCATCAGACCGAGGGCGACGATGATCTCCTCATTGATCATCGGGTCATGGCGGGCGTCGTCCTTGTAGTCCAGGACGATCACCGGCGGGTCCAGGCGCTGCCCCTCCTCGAAGGGATAGTTGCGCACAAGCGACCCGGCAGCGGCGTTCCTGACGATCACCTCGACGGGTATCATCGTCAGGGGACGCACGATCATCGTGCGTTCGTCCTCCATCCGCACGAAATGGGTCGCGATGCCCTTCTCCTCCAGGCGTCCGAAGAGGTAGGCCGAGACCGTTGCGTTGTAGACTCCCTTGTCCGTCAGTTCGTCTTTTTTTGCACCGTCAAAGGCGGTAATGTCGTCCCGGAACGAGACGATCAGTTCGTCCGGGTTGTCCGAGCGGAAGATGGACTTCGCCTTTCCGCGGTAGATGGGTTGCTGTTCAGTCACAAAGACCTCTCCTCTATCTGTTTCTGGAGTGTGTGGATCAGCGTGGCCAGAGATGCCGGATACCATCCCCGCTCGATGAAGCGGGGGTAGATGCAGAGACGCTCGCGCAGGGTGGCGTCGCCGACAAGGGATTTCAAGGCATCGATCTGCGGCCACGGGTGTTCGGGGTTGACATAATCGATGGTGAGCGGGGAGACGCCGCCGAGGTCGTCCACCCCGCACCGGATCAGGCGGCGGGCGTCGGCAAGGTTCGGCGGGATCTGGACGGCGACCTCGGGGGGGAGGATCTCCCGGGCGGCGCGGATCGTCTCTGCCATCTCAGCCGTCGATGCCGGGGCGAACCCGGCCATCTCCGTCCCCTCCTTCGGGCAGAAGTTCTGGACGATCACTTCCTGGATATGCCCGTAGCGGCGGTGGAGGTCTGCGATCACCTCCAGCGACTCAAGCCTGTCACGGGGGCCCTCGCCGATCCCGATCAGGATGCCGGTGGTGAAGGGGATGTGCAGCCTCCCGGCGTCCTCGATCATGGCGATCCTGACCGCCGGATCCTTGCCCGGTGAGTTGCGATGGGCCGGCACCTCTGCGGTCGTCTCCAGCATCAGACCCATGCTGGCGTTCACCTCGCGGAGGCGTTCAAGTTCCTCATAGGTCAGGATGCCGGCATTCGTATGCGGGAGGATGCCGGCTCCGATGGCATACCCGCAGAGATCATAACAGTAGTCGAGAATGTCGGTATAGCCGAGCGCTGCAAGGTGATCGGAAAAACCGGGCACTTCTCCGGGCCGTTCGCCGAAGGTGAAGAGGGCCTCGGTGCATCCGAGTGCAACGCCCTCATCGATCGTCCGGTGGACGTCTTCGGGCGGCATCACGCACCCCTCCTCCACCGGGCGCCTGAAGGTGCAGTAGCTGCAGACATTGGTGCAGACGGTGGTGAGCGGAAGGAAGACGTTCCTCGAAAAGGTGATCACCCTGCGGTGCATGCAGGTACCATTCCCCCTCAACCCTGATGTAACCTTCGTGGGACGGTGCCCGGCGGGGTGGACGGGGCGCATCACCTGCTGTGCAGCATAACACATGCTTTTTTGCGAAACCGCACCAACCTCTGATGAATGGCCATTGACGCTGTCATACCCTTTAAACCGAAGAACCCCAAGACCCGCCTCTCCTGTGTGATGGAGCAGGAGGAGCGCGAGACCTTTGCGCGGGCCATGCTCGCCGATGTGATCGCCGCATCCTGCGAGGGCGGGTGTTCGCCCCGTCTCCTCTGCACCGCCCCCTATCTCCACCCGACGGCAGAAGTCTGCGTCGATGCCGACGGCCTGAACGAATCCCTGAACCGTGTGCTCTCGGCCGCCTCCTCGCCTCTCCTGATCATCATGGGCGATCTCCCGCTTGCCGACGGGGCGGCGATCCGGCGCCTGGTCTCGACGGAGGCCGATATGGGGATCGTTCCCGGGCGCGGCGGGGGGACGAACGCCATCTTCCTCAGGCACCCGGGGCGGTTCAGGGCGGACTATTATGGCGCCAGTTTCCTGAAGCATATGGCGATCGCCGATGAGGCCGGACTCTCGGTTGAGGTCATCGACTCCTTCAGGCTGCATACCGACGTGGACGAAAAAGAGGACCTTGTGGAGGTTTTGATCCACGGGCGGGGCGAGGCCCGTCGTTGCCTCCAATCACTCGGGTTTGTGCTGTCTGTTGAAGGTGGACGGGTCGGCGTTGAGCGCCGCACCCATAAAGAGACACTCTGAGGCGTCGATCGAGGGGATGCCCTGTTCGTCCCCGATTGCGATCCCCGTCCCCCGGATGAGCACCGCCGGTACGCACTCGTCGGCCTCGCCCATCAGGAGCTCGGCGGTGGAAGCGAGGCAGTCCCCAACGGCCCGTTTTGTCACCTCAAGCCGTCTGCCGAAGAGATCGCAGCGTCCTGTCTCGTCCACGACGGCCATCGGCCCCGAGCACCCGATGGCCACCCCGCTGCACCCGAGACGCATCGCATGCGTTCTGGAGTCTATCACAAACACCCCGACGTTTTTTCCGGTCAGTTCCCGGATCCGTTCCCGGATCGACGCCGCACTGGCATCCGGATCAGCCGGCAGGGGGACCACGGTGCCGTCCGGTGCGTTGGAGTGGTCCACCCCGGCATTCGGGAGGAGTGTGCCGTTCTTGAGGGTGAGAAGGAAGCCGGGTATGCCGCCGACAACACGGTCGGACTCCCTGAGCACCACCTCGGCGATCCTGGGTTCGATATGATAGCGTTCGGCATAGCGGAGTGCCTCTTCGGAGGGGACGACTGTATCGAGATGGACGGCCGCCCCTTCAGCCGTGGCCACCGCCGACTCGGCCACCAGAATGATATCGTCGTCCTGGATGCCGACGCACTCCGCCCTGCCCGCGGCCGCCGTCACCGCCTCACCGATGTCGTCCCCCTCGCCGATCAGATCCGTCCGGAGGGCATAGACACAGAACCAGTCGCTCATCACATCTCCGTGCACTTTCTGATCACAAAAATGGCGTCCCTTGTTGCGGCCACATCATGCGCCCTGACCATATCGGCATGGGGGAGGAGGCGGGCCGTCAGGGCCAGGGTGCCGGCCAGACGGTCGGCTGCTGGACGTCCTATGAGGTCCCCGATGAACGATTTTCGTGATATTGCCAGGATGACCGGATATCCGAGTTCTGAAAATCGTGGGAACGAACGGCAGAGGTCCCAGTCATCTTCAAACGTCCGCTCTTCCGTCCATCGCCCGACCGCCGGGTCCAGGATCAGGTGCTTGATCCCGGCCTCTGCGGCGCGTATCCCCACATGCCGCAGGGCGGCGAGGGTCGCCTCGGTGCCGCGGGCGTCCCCGGGGCGCCGTTCTGCTGCCATGGCGATCACCGGCAGCCCGGCAGCGGCTGCGCAACTGGTGATCGCCGGGTCATGGAGGCCGCCGATGTCGTTGAGCACATGGACGTCGTGGCGGAGACAGGCCTCCAGCACCCCGGCGTGCATGGTGTCGACCGAGACGGTGATCCCGCTCCCGTCGAGTTCGGTGAGGGCGGTGGTGATCCGTTCGATCTCCTCTTTCACCGGGATCGGGGCCGATCCGGGTGCGGTGGACCGCGCCCCGATATCGATGAGGTCGGCCCCCTCATCGATCATCGAGAGCGCCCGCTCCCTGATCGACCTGCAGGGAACAAAGGAACCGGAAAAAAAAGATTCAGGGCTGCAATTGATCACGCCCATCAGGCGCGGGGGGGCGCCGCCCCCGACCGCCATCCCGTTTATAGCACAGGGCCGCATGATCGCGCCCGGGCCGCCGCGAAGGTGTTCTCCATCAGGGTGGCGATGGTCATCGGGCCGACACCGCCGGGCACCGGGGTGATCGCCGATGCACGCTCCTTAACGGCATCGAAATCGACATCTCCGCAGAGTTTCCCATTTTCGTCACGGTTGGTACCGACATCGATGACCACGGCCCCCTCCTTCACCATCTCTGTCGTCACAAAACGGGGCTTTCCGATTGCGGAAATAAGGATGTCGGCCTCCCGCGTGACCGTTGCGAGATCCCTGGTCCTGGAGTGGCAGATCGTCACCGTGGCATCGGCGTTCAGGAGGAGTGCGGCCATCGGGCGTCCGACGTCCACGCTCCTCCCCATGACCACGGCGCGCTTGCCCGCAGTCTCGATCCCGTACTCGGAGAGGATCGTCATCACGCCCTGCGGAGTGCAGGGCACAAATCCGGGATGACCGGTGTAGAGTTTCCCGATATTGAGGGGATGGAAACCGTCGACGTCCTTTTCCGGGAGGACGGCGCTGATCACCTGTTCGGTATCCACCTGTGCGGGCAGGGGAAGCTGCACCAGGATCCCCGAAATCTCGGAGTCATTGTTGAGGCGGTTCACCGCCGAGAGCACCTCCTGCGTCGTGGCCGTTTCCGGGAGTTCGATCCCGACTGATCCGATCCCGACCCGCTCGCAGGCCCGGTGCTTCATCCTGACATAGAGCTGTGAACCGGGGTCCTGCCCCACCAGGACGGTGGCGAGGTGGGGGTGGAGCCCCGACTCCTCGATCCGCTCCTTCAGGATCTCCAGTCTCTTCTCAGAGAGCGCCTTGCCGTCGAGTATCATTCTGTTACCGCGTAGATGGGGAACCTGCTCGAAAGCGCCTCGACCTCTGCCTTCACCTCTGCGATGCGCTCTGCGTTCTCGATATTCTTCAGCACAGTGGCGATGCAGTGCCCGATCGTCTTCATCTCCTCCTCTTTCATGCCGCGGGAGGTGACGGCCGGCGTGCCGATGCGGAGACCGCTCGTCACGAAGGGAGAGAGGGTCTCGCGCGGGATCGTGTTCTTGTTCACGGTGATCCCGGCATCATGGAGGGTGTTCTCTGCCTGCAGACCGGTGAGTTTGCGGTCCGAGAGGTCAAGCAGCATCAGGTGGTTGTCCGTGCCGCCCGAGACGAGGCGGAGCCCTTCGCCCTCCAGGGTTGCGGCCAGCGTCTGGGCGTTTTTGATGACCTGCCGGCAATATTCTTTGTAGGCGGGCTGGAGCGCTTCCTTGAAGCAGACGGCCTTTGCAGCGATGATGTGCATCAGCGGACCGCCCTGCAGACCCGGGAAGATCGCCTTGTCGATCGCCTGCGCATATTCGCTGTCGCAGAGGATGGCGCCGCCGCGGGGGCCGCGCAGGGTCTTGTGCGTGGTCGTGGTCGTGAAGGGGATGACGCCGACCGGGGAGTTGTGGAGTCCGGCGGCGACGAGGCCAGCGATGTGTGCGATATCGGCGACACAGTATGCGCCCACATCGGCGGCGATCTCGCCGAAGGCCTTGAAGTCGATCTCACGGGGGTAGGCGGATGCGCCGCAGACGATCATCTGTGGCTTCTCTTTTCGCGCCATCTCGGCAAGGTCGGCATAGTCCAGGCGCTCGGTCTCGTGGTCGACGCCATACTGCACCACATCGTACATCTTCCCGGAGAAGCTGACCGGGGAACCATGGGAGAGGTGACCGCCTTCAGAGAGCTTCATCGACATGATCTTGTCGCCGTAGTTGATGGTGGCGAAGTACACTGCCATATTGGCGCCTGAGCCCGAGTGCGCCTGGACATTTGCGTGATCTGCCCCGAACAGCTGGCAGAGGCGGTCTCTGGCAAGGTTCTCGACGATATCATAGTATTCGCACCCGCCATAGTATCGCTTGCCCGGGTAGCCCTCTGCATACTTATTGGTCATGATCGAGCCCGTGGTCTCGAGGACGGCCTTGCTGACGATGTTTTCGGATGCGATCAGTTCAAGACCGTTTGTCTGCCGCAGACGCTCATTTTCGATGAGTTCTGCGACTTCGGGGTCGGTAGAGGCAAGATGAGACATGTATAAAAACATCGCATTGATCGGTATTATGTCTTCGTCCGTGCGCATCCAACCGCCCTTTTCTATGCGGAAACTGATTCAATGGTCGCAGAATCCTGAGGGCCACCTGACATGCGGCGCTTCCGATCTGGTGCAGTCATTTCCGGGATGTATGGTTCGCTGTTTTTCATATCCCTCCTGTGTAGCAGACCGCCGTGAACAGTGATGTCCGGCACTATCCTGTTCTCTCACTTACGTGGTCCGTACCGATTTTTCCCACCGGTACCGGGCGAAAGGTGGAAGAAGCGAACACAATCCTTATAGGTCAATAGAAACATCTTTATTCTGAGGGAAAATATGCTCAAAAAGGATGCCAAAGTGAAATTTCTTGAGCATCAACTTGAGGAGAGGGAGAGGGAGATCGTATCAATGCGGGACCAGGAGAGAACTTTTGCATCACCGGAGGACGAGCGGGTCTACCGCCTCGAACAACGGTTGAGAGAAACGGAGGCACTCGTCAAGGGCCTCACCGAAGAGGTGCTCGACCTCAAGAGCGTGACCAATAAACTCTATCGTGCCTTTGAAGCGCGTATTGAGGCAGAAAGGGCGGCAGAAAAGGAGCGTGCGGCTCGTGTGGTGATCGAGGAGCCAGCGCCCGTCATCGAAGTTGCAAAACCTTCAATTGAGGCGAAAAAATCTGTCAGGGTCAGAAAAGAACCAGAGCCCGTTGAGGAAGATGAGGACCAGAGCGGTATGGACCTGATCATGCAGCCCGACGGAACACTCAAGCGAGAAAGGAGGACCGGGTCGTCCTATATCATCGCCCCTTCGAAGTATCAGGCCCCTGCCGGACTGGGCGATGACCGGCGGAAGGGTTCCCGGAAGGGGAGAGAGACGAAATCTTCGTCTGTTATCATTGCAGAGGACGATGATGACTCCATTACCCGCTAAGGGGTTGCCAGGTGCACATAACCGGAATTGAGATCGACAACTTCAAGTCTTTTGCAAAAAAGACTTCAATTCCATTTTTAGAGGGTTTTACTGTCATTTCCGGGCCGAACGGTTCTGGAAAGAGCAATATTATTGACAGTCTGCTCTTTGCCCTCTCCCTCTCGAGCGCACGCGGTCTGCGGGCAGAAAAACTCACCGACCTGATAAATCTGAACTCGGGAAAGAATACGGCCGAGGTGGCGATCACCTTCTCTGATGGTACCGAGATCAGGCGGCGGATCAAGCGGACGGCCTCAAACTACTATTCCTACAACTACCTCAACGGCAGACTCGTGAAACTGGGCGATGTCGTCGAGTTTCTTGCAAAATTCGGGATTAAGCCCGAAGGATATAATGTGGTGATGCAGGGCGACATCACCCGGATCATGGAGATGAGCGATGGCGATCGCCGGCGGATCATCGACGAGATCGCCGGTGTTTCTGAGTTTGAGGGGAAGAAGTCTCGCGCCCTTGCCGAACTCGAGGTGGTGCGTGAGCGTATCGAGCGCGAAGAGATTGTGCTCTTTGAGCTGAACACCCGGCAGGAGGAGTTGAAGCAGGAGCGGGAGCAGGCGCTCGCCTACCAGCACTGGAAGGGGGAACTGGATCACTTCCAGAGCTGCCGGGCGGCGGCACAGTTGCGTGAACGGGAGAAAGAGCACAGACGTATCATCGATGGGATCGAGGAGGAGCGGATCGGGCTCGAACGCACCCTCTCAGACCTCGGGATCGAGGAGAACGACCTTGAGTATCTGAGGGGCGATCTGCGGGAGGCAGATGCCGAGATCAATGAGAAGAGCGGGAGCGAGTATCTCAAAATGATCTCGGCCCTTGAGGGGGCGAAGGGGCGGATCAAGGTTGCAGAAGGCACAATTGGACGGTTGAAAAAGGAGAAAGAGGGGAACCTCGAAGGGATCAATCGCGCCTACCTCGACGAGAAAAGGGCGGCGGAGCGTGCGGTGCAGTGCACCGACCAGGTCCGCACCCTCTCGATCGACCGGGCGAACCTCGCAATGGAGGAGGCGGGGGCCCGGGCGGCAATCGGCAACCTTGAGGCGGAGATCTCTCGGGGGGGCAAGGAGGCCGAAGACCTCAAAAATCTGCTCTTTTCACGGATTCAGGAGGCCGGAAGCCTGCGGGACCGGAGGTCCGCCCTCCTGCATGAGCAGGATCTTCTCATCGAGAAGAGCAGGATGCGAACCTCGGAGATGGAGCGTATTGAGGGTCGCCTTGACGGGATCAGAAAGGGAGACTCCGACCTCTCCGGCGAGATCGAGACGGCGCGGAAGGCGGCGGCTGACCTGGCTGCGGAGAAATCGAACCTCGATCGGCGGCTTTCTGAGTCGGAGAGCGGGTTGTTCGGGCGCCGCTCCACTCTTGAACAGATCCGAAAGGAGATCCAGAACGACGAACGGGAGCTGATGCGGCTTGAGGCGCAGCAGCAGTCCAGTGGTGAGGCAGGTGGACCGGCGCTCGATGCGGTGCTTGCAATGGAAGGGGTGCACGGCACGATCGCACGCCTGGGCAGGGCGCCGCCCGAGTACGCCACGGCGCTCAACATCGCCGCGGGCGGGAAGATCAGGTACGTGGTGACCGATGACGATACCGTGGCCTCGGATGCAATCCGCTACCTGAAGGAGGAGCGGCTTGGCAGGTTGACCTTCCTGCCCATGAACAAGCTCCGCACACGGGAATATCCGCCTGTTCGGGGCCAGGGTGTCATTGGCTATGCAAAGGATCTCCTCTCATTTGATCCGGCGTATGACAGTGCATTCCAGCAGGTCTTTGCCGGGACGGTCGTCGTGGATACACTGGCAAATGCCCGCCGCCTCATCGGGCAGTACCGGATGGTCACCCTGGAGGGCGATCTCCTGGAGCGCTCCGGTGCCATGACTGGCGGTTACCTGAAGAAGCGGAAAGGGGAGGGGGGCTTTGGTGCGGCGGTTGACGATGAGATCGCCCGTCGTTCATCCTCCCTCGCTGAAAAAAGGGAGGAAGCTGCTGAATTCGAACGTTCGGTCGAACGCCTGACCGCCGAGGTGGATGGTGCACGGCGCCGCCGCTCAGAGATCGAACAGGAGATCGCCCGCCATGCCCTTGTTTTCGAGGACTACGAGCGGCGGATCGCCTCCCGGCGGGAGGATGAGGAGGAGCTTGCCGCAAGCCTCTCCGCATTGAAGGCCGAGGTGACCGGGAGTTCTCAAAACCTCGCAGAGATCGAGAGCGGGCTTGATGAGGTCTCGGATCTCCTGTCCACACTCAATGCCGGGATTGAAACGCTCAAAAAACGACTTGAGGATACGGAGATCCCCCGCCTGACCGAGGAACTTGAGCGAAAACGCCGGGAGCTGGAGGGCGTCGAGCGGCGCCTCCGCAACAAAGAGGCGGATATCACGGACGCCCAGCGGGAGCGGCAGTACTTCGAGAAACGGGTGGAGGAGTTATCCCTTGAGCGGGAACGCCTTGCCGGTAAAAATGCGGAGATCGACGCCGAAATTGCCGCGGCGACGGTCGATATCGAGGATGCCCGGGCCGAGATCGCCGCCCTTGAAGAACGCCAGAAGTCGTTTTCTGCGGAGATTGATGCTCTCCGCCAAAAAAGGGAGGAGATCGCCGCGCGGATCGCCGAGTCTGAACGGCGTGTGGCAGGGCTGAATGCACAGTCCGATCGCATCCGTCTCAGTATCGCATCGCTGACCGAGAAGGCGGAGGCGATGGCTGCTGAGATCGCCACCCTGAAGGAGCATGCGGGCACAGAGACCGATCTCTCCCTGCAGGAGATCGAGGCGGGGATCGCCCGCGCCGACCGTGAACTGCGGGCAATCGGGGCGGTGAACATGCTCGCCATCGAGGAGTACGGCCGCGTCTGTGATCGGATCGAGGAGCGCACCCGGAAAAAAGAGGTGCTCTCTGCCGAACGGACCTCTATTCTGGAGCGGATCGAGCGGTTCGACCAGATGAAATATGATTCGTTTATGAAGGCGTTTACGGCGATCGATGCCCATTTCAGGGAAACGTTTGCCCGCCTTACTGCCGGCAGCGGTCATCTGGTGCTGGCGAACCAGGACGACCCCTTCGCCGGTGGTCTCACGTTTGCGGTCCAGCCTCGCGGCAAGAAGGTGCAGTTGCTCTCTGCGCTTTCGGGCGGAGAAAAATCCCTGACGACGCTTGCGTTCCTCTTTTCGGTTCAGAAATATCTTCCTGCCCCCTTCTATGCCTTTGACGAGGTGGATATGTTCCTTGACGGTTCGAATGTGGAGCAGGTGGCGTCCATGATCCGGGAACTCTCCCGCAATGCCCAGTTCATCTCGGTCTCGCTGCGAAAACCGATGATTGAACATGCGGACAGGATCATGGGGGTGACCATCCGTCCGGACAAGAGCACGCTCGTGACCGGTGTCGAGAATCATGGATGAGGAGCCCGTAGAGATCCTGGTTCAACTCGCGGAGCGGGGCGAGATCGATCCATGGAATATTGATATCGTCGAGGTAACCGACCGCTTCCTCTCAGAGATGGAGCGCTGCCGCGAACTGGATCTGCGTGTTTCCGGACGGACGCTCTTCTATGCAGCAACCCTGCTCAGGATGAAGTCTGAGTACCTCGCCTCCACGATGGATGAGGGGTCTGAGGACGAGGAGGTATGTTTTGAGGATGAGGAGGAGGACTTTGGTCCGTCCGATCTCGCCGAACCGATCGAACACCTTGAACGCGAGATCCAGCGCCGGATTGGCAGGAAGAAGATCCGTCGCCGTCCGGTGACGCTGTACGAACTGATCACCGAATTGAAGGCGGCGGAAAAGGAGGAGCGCCGCCGTCAGCGCCAGCGTTCTGAACATGAGGACGAACGGTTGATCCGTGCGGCTGATGTGGTCTCGGTCGCCCATGACGAGGACTATCAGGGTGCGGCATCGGCGGTGCTGGCGTGTTGTGATGAACTATCTTCGGATGGAAAGACGGTGACGCTTGCGTCTCTCTGTTCGTCGCTCGGGAAGGGGGCGATGGATATTTATATCCCGCTCCTCTTCCTGATGCTGGATGGAAAGGTTGAGGTATGGCAGGAGGAATATTTTGGCGATCTCTATGTGAGGAGGAATGAGGATGGACAGGACAACCATGCTTGAGGCGGTGCTCTTTGTGGCAGATGCCCCGGTGAGTTATGAGGTTCTGGCGAAGATGCTCGGTGCTGGTCGGGACGAGATCTCCTCCATTGCATCGGATCTTGCTGAACGCCTTGCGCTCCGTTCGTCTCCGCTTGAGGTCATCGACTCTGGTGAGGGCGTGTTTCTGGTCCTGAAGGAGGAGTATGCGGACCTCGTCTATCCGGTGATGCGCCCCGAGATCTCCAGGGCCGTGCTGCGCACCCTGTCGGTGATCGCCTACCGGCAACCGATCCTCCAGAGCGATCTGGTCGAGGTGCGTGGGAGTGGCGCCTATGCCCATGTCGAGGAGCTGGTGAAGCGCGATCTGGTGGCGCGGCACCGGAGCGGCAGGAGTTATGTGCTCCAGACAACGCCGGAGTTCTCGCGCTATTTCAAGACGGCAGACCTTGTCGGGGGGCAGGGGCGTCTGGAGACTGATTAGGTGTGCAAGGCTATTTATGTCGGATGCACCAACATTGTTAGCACACGGGGGCAACAGGGACCATTCGTCACTCGACTGGTCTGTTTGTGGTTGTGATGGTTGTATTCCTGGCTTCTCCGTCCTTTCCGGGGCGGAGTGGTAAGGTATATAACGCATTGCGCCCAA